>DATMUQ010000277.1:0-3067 GCA_035563795.1 Terriglobales bacterium
GGCTTGACCGTGCGGGCAGCAACGGCATCGGCAAGCCGGCTGCCGAAGAAGGCCGGCATCGGCATATCGTCATGTGCAGGGCCACCCGAAGCAGGTGTGGCATCGACCGGGTTGCGGCGCAGAGCCGCCGGCACCACGTAACCAAGGCCGACAGCGTTGTCATTTTGGGCATCCTCCATCCGGTAGAAGAAGATGCGGAACATGATCTTGGGCGGCATGATCTCCCCTCTCCGCTTGCCGGAGTGAATCCGGCGACAAAGGGAACCTAATGACAGGCCGCTAGGGAAACATCGGGAGTTCTCCCTATTTTTCGTGGCAATGCGTTGGTTTGTGCGCGGGATCACGAGGTTTCATGTGTGGTTTGAAACTTGTGTCGATAACAAAATCGGAATTTCACCCCCGGATGTGATCCCTCGCCTGCTTCGTTACGGATGCAACAGAGGCGCCGTGCGAGTCGATACAAGTGAGACAATCCCTACATGCCGCGCAGGCAATGACGAAGCCTCATCGGCAGAAAAAGATCGCCGCCGCCGATGATAAAAAATGCGCCATCGCGCCGAGCGCGATCTCTCCCCTGACGCGGCGCATGGCTGCCAATTGAAGACAGTGATGAGACTCACGCCGCTGGCTTCTTCTTCCCTATCGTGACTGACTGTCTGGAGCGGCGAGGTACTGTCTGATCTTCCGCTTCATCGTGAGCGCATCGGCGTCGTCTCCTGCCGGATGCAATACGAAACTGCGATGGATCTCCTGTTGCCATAGCGATAGCGATGGAGATTGTGGATGAGCCTCACCCATTCCGATGAGACCGTCTTCACGATCTCATCCATTTGCATGAGATGTTCCTCCCTCACCCTGTGATTCTTTTTGCTCACGTGTATGCATCACAGAATTATCACGTGACGACGCGTTGACTCCGCTCGGAAGCCGGGCGCAGAGTTTCGTTTATGGGGGCAGCGCATCCAACGCGCACCATCCTGTTCTTTCAGTATCGCATCACCTTCGCTGTGTTGAGCCGCGTCTTGTCGAGTAAGCGCGTCTCAAACGCCGGAGCAGAATCGGGCGGGCATTGTCGCATCCGAAGCGGTGGCGTGTGCCCGGCTTTCGCACACGCGGCAGGAAAGAGGGAGACGGAGATGTCGGAGCACGATAAGGACGGTGACGACAAGGACTGCCGGGAGGACAATCACCATCGCCCGCTGAATGCCGACGAGCTGATGGCGCTGTTGCACCGGCTGCTGGAGGAATCCCGCAACCAGACGCAGTACCTGGCCGACGTCAGATCGCGCGACATGGACGCCTGCTGTCTCGACAAGATCTGCCATATCCTCTGCCTGCTCGCCAATGAGACCCATGCCCAGCGCCAGCAACTGGCCGAGCTCAATGCCGCGGTCGGCAGCCTCCTCGAACTCACCCGGGCCGTGCATCCGGAACAGGCGCTGCACCTCGACAAGCTGGCGCAATTGCGCGCCGAGATGGAACGCTGCTGTCCGCCGAAACCTGGCAAGCCGGATCTCATCTGCCATGACAAGGACTGCGATTGCCGCGGCGGTATCGACACCGGCAAGGGCCATTCGGTGAAATCGCGCAGCATTGCCAAGCGCATCGATGGCGGTGAGGAGCATCACCACGAGTGGAAGATCGAGCCGCATACGCTGAACGACAACGAGGAACTGCCGGCGGTGCCGCAGGGCCGCATTGTCGGCCAGATCATTCCCGCAAAGCCGACGCCGGACGTGCTCGATTTCCGCAACGGACCTGGCCCTTCCGGCGGCACGCAACAACCGGTCACCTTCCGCACCTTCACCAATGGCAGTTTCAAGGAAGTGGTCTGGCCGCCGGATATGAGCGGCGCCAAGAACGGCGACGTGGTGCTGATGTCCGGCAATCTCTGGCTACGCCTGTCACTCGACGGCGGCAAGACCTTCACCGATTTCGATTTCACCAAGGTCTTCGCCAAGGAGACCAATTACAACGGCTGGAATGGCGACCAGGTGATCATCTATGTGCCGCAGATCGATTGCTTCGTCCTCTATGTGCAATCGAATGTCGGCACCGGCACCAATTTCAGCAAGAGCGTCGTCAAGGTGGCGATCGCCAGCACCGCCGATATCAAGACCTATAAGGGCGCCAAGGCAGCCTGGCGGCGGCAATGGCATTTCAGCTCGGACACCTTCGGGATCGGCGCGCAATGGCTAGACTTCCCGGATATGAGCTTCGGTGTCGACTACCTTTATATCAACAGCAATGTCTTCGCCCGCACAGCGCTGGCCGGCGGCAAGACCAGCGACAGTTTTGGCGGCAAGCTGTTCTGGGAATTGCCGCTGAAGGATATGCAGGCCGGCAACAGCCTCTCCTTCCAGTTCGCCCTCATTACCGACAAATACACCTATGGCTCACCGACCCAGAACATCACGGACGAAAATTACTGGGCGGCTCATGTCAGCAATTCCAAGATGCGCATCTACAATTCGAAGGGCAGCGCCTCCGACTTCCAGTGGCGCGATATCGAGATCAGCAACTGGCCGCAGACCACATCGAAGACGCCCACCGGCGCGCCCGATATCATCAGCGCGGCGCCCGATTCCACCGACTGGCTGAGCGAGGATCATCGCATCATCGGCGCCACCAAGGTGGGCACACAGATCTGGTTCGCCTGGACCGCCGCTGCCGGCAATGGCGGCGCCGGCGGTTTCAATTTCCCCCAGGCGCATATCCAGATCGCCAAATTCGACGTGGCCCAGGATTACAAGAAGATCGACCAGACCCAGATCTGGAATGCCAATTACGCCTTCGCCTATGCCAGCCTCGCCACCAATTCCGACAATGAGGTCGGCGTTTCCCTGGCCTGGGGCGGCGGCACCGCCTATGGCAGCCACGCCGTCGGCATTCTCGGTGACTTCGTCGTCTGGTATGGCGAGGCGAGCAACATGACCAGCGCCTATCTCAGCCCGACACGCTTCGGCGATTACCTGCATTGCCGGCTGGCCTATCCCGATACGCGCTTCTTCAGCGGCTTCGGCTATGCGGTCGAGAAGGTGCCGCCGCCGACCGGCGGGGAATCGCC
>DATMUQ010000278.1:0-2997 GCA_035563795.1 Terriglobales bacterium
GCGACCTTGGGAGCAAAGCTCGCCAGGCCCAACAAGGCTGTTAAACCTAAAGTTACACCGATGGATCGGCTGACGCACGCCATGACACGACTCTCCCCTTTGCTGGCCAGCGGTGAAGATGCGTTGCCGCCGGCCTTATTAATGCAACGCCGTTGTATTAATCGCCGATCAGACGGGGTTATGTCAAGCACCGGCTGAGAGTCGTCCCAACCTCAGAAGCCGGCCAGCTCCGCCGGCCCGTTTGCCAGGCCGTCACCTGCCGGGCCGTTGGGGGTGAGATAGACGCCGAGGATCTCCAGCGCCGGATTGATTGGCAGATCCGCACTCCCCGCGGGCAGCCAGGCGCCAGCCGGTATGCCGGGCTGGACCAGCAGTGCCATGGGTAAGGCGGCCGCCCCCAGAGCCGGCAGTTCCGAGGCATGTTCCGCCCGCATCAGCCGCGGCAGGGTGCCGTGGCGATGGATCATGCTGGGCAGCAGCGGTGTCGTCGCGGCGATCAGGCCTTCCATCAGTTCGGCCGGCAGGCCGCCGCCGATCACCACGGTATCGGGATCGAAGAGCGCCTCGACATTGCGGATGGCGATCTTGAGATACTGGCCTGCCTCCTGCTGCCAGGCGAGCAGGCGCGGATCGCCGTTCCGAAGATAGCCGACCAGTTCCTCTGCCGGCACTTCGTCCGGCGTGCGGGTCGGGCCGCACACCGCCTCGGCGGCGGCATAAAGCGAGACATATTGTTCGAGACAACCGCGGCTGCCGCAGGGACAAGGCCGTCCGCCCGGCTTGACGATCATATGGCCGATCTCGCCCGCACCGCCGAAGGCACCGCGATAATGATGGCCGTCGAGCACCAGCCCGCCGCCGATGCCGAGATTGAAATGCAGGTAGAAAAAGCTCGCCGCTACGCGGCCAACGCCATAGATGCGCTCGCCGATCGCCGCCACCGTGGCGTCATTCTCGGCGAAGACGCGGAGGCCGGTCATGCGCTCCAGTTCGGGCGCCAGGGGGAACTTGGTCCATTCATCGGCCTCCTGCACCTTGTCATACCAGAAGGCGCCATTCTCCACGGTGCCCGGCACGCTGCAGCCCACCCCCCAAATCTGGCCGCGCGCGACGTCTGACACCGCGAGCAGGGTCTCCGTCAGACCCTGCAGCGCCTCGGCAGTTGCCCGGGGCTCACGCACCTGCAAGGCGCGCTCCGACTGGCAGACAAGATTGCCGGCGAGATCGACCAGCACGCCCATGACCCGCTGATAGGCAAGGCTGAGACCGATCGTGTAGCCGCCGGTCGGATTGACCGAGAGCTCGACCGCCGGCTGGCCCCGCTGGCCCAGCCGCTTGCCTTCCTGGCGGACCAGCCCGGCCTCTTCCAGCTCGGTGGAAATATTGGAAATCCCCTGCACGGTGAGGCCGATGCGGCGGGCCAGCTCTGCCCGCGTGATGGGGCCGTGGCGGCGGATGGCATCGAACACGGCGCGCCGGTTGATGGCCCTGGTCTGCTCCAGATTGGCGCCTTGCAGGCCGCCAGTGCGATCGCGCCGGGTCACCATGAACATCCTCCGGGAGAGCGGCGCGGGAAAATTTCCGCTCGACGCTTAATCCAATCCCGTATAATTAAACACTGTTTCATTAATCCCGCTACCCTGGCTTGGACCGGGGCCCGGCCCGAAGGAATCGACCTGATGCTGATAGGCAACTACATCCGCGAGCAATCGTCCATTCTTGCCGAACTTCCCGCAAAGGTTGCTCCCGAGCTGACCAAAATGGCCTCCCTGGCCGAAATGCCCCAGCGCATCATCCTGCTCGGTACCGGCTCCTCGATGAATGCCCTGCTGGCCGGTGCCGAAGCCCTGGAGATCGCCACCGGCGCGACGGTCCTCGCCAAGGAGCCGGAAGCCTTCCTGCGTTTGCCGCCACGCCAGAACGGCCAGCGGACACTCGTCCTCGCCGCCTCGCAATCGGGCATGAGCACCTATTCCGTGGAGGCTGTGAAGCGTGCGGTCGATGATGGGTTCCCGACCCTGGTCATCACCGGGGATGGCGACAGCAAGATCGCCAAGGTCGGTGCCGATGTGCTGGTGATGCCGATCGGTGAGGAAACCGTCGGACCGAAGACCAAAGGTTATACCGCCACGGTCCTTTCCGTCTTCGCCGTTGCCGCCCGGCTCGGCAAGCGCAAGCTCGATGCGGCCTGGCTGCAGACGCAATTGCCGACGACGATCGAGACCGCGCGCGCTGCGGCCAAGGAACTGCTCAACCAATATGGCGTGCCGGACTATATCCTGGTCGCCGGGCAGGCACAGCATCTCGGCACCGCGCTGGAAACCGGCCTGAAAATCGCCGAGATCAGCGGCGTGCCGACCGCAAGCTTCGATACCGAGGAAGCCCTGCATGGCCATTGCTATGGCACAACAGCAAAGAGTCTCGTCATCGTCATCGCCCAGACGGACATGGAGGCGAAGGTCGCGGCCAATCTCGGCGAAGCGCTGACGCCGCTGGGGCCGCGGCTCGCTGTCTGCAATCTTTCGCCGCATGCCACCCGTTTCGATCTTCCCGTCACCTGGCCCATCTCGGCCGGCCTCGACTGGATCGCTGCCTGCTGGGCGCCGATTCCGCTGCAATGGTATGCCTGCGAACTGGCGATTGCCCGCGGCGTCGACCCCGACAAGATGATCTATCCCAATCTCGGATCGAAACTGAATATCCGCACGAAGAAGGTGGCGTGATGGCAGGTGGTGAAAAGGCCGTCGCCATTGGCATCGATATCGGCGGCACCGCGATCAAGCTTGGTGCTGTCGATCAGGACGGCAAGGTCCTGGCGCGCGGTCGGGTGCCGGTTTATCGAGAAATCCCGTTCCAGGATTTCCTCGCCGGTCTCCATGCTGCCGTCGACGACCTCATCCATCAGGTCGGCAAGATCGCCGCGATCGGCATCGGCGTGCCCGGCGTGCCGGATCCGGCGACCGGAAGGCTGCGCGGCCGCTGCCCGGCCTTGCCCTC
>DATMUQ010000279.1:0-2409 GCA_035563795.1 Terriglobales bacterium
CAGATCGAGGGTACCGCCTATCGCATGGCGCATACCCTGCCGAAGACGGCAAACGAGGCTTTGCAGAAGTTCCAGGCCTGCCGGCCGGTCAAGGCCTTGCTCGGCGAACGCTTCGTGAAAGCGCTGTCAATCGTCAAGTCGGCGGAACTGGAAGCCTATACCAATGTCATCAGCTCCTGGGAACGCGAGCACCTGTTGCTTAACGTCTAAGGACTGATCTGCATAAACGTTAAAGGCTGTGATGTTGCGGCCTCCCGGTGGCCCTGCTAGGTTGATGGCATGGAAACCGACACCGCCCATCATGGCGTCGCACAAGCGCCGATCGATCGCCCGTGGCTCAATCTGAGCTGCGTCGTGTTCGATCGGCTTTTGCTTTGCGGCCCTGCCCGCGGTCGTCGCGCCGAATTGCTGATCCTGACCGCCCGCATCAATTTCAATCCGTGATCGCGCCCCGCCGGCCATTTGCTGCCGGCGCAAGCGGAATGACCGTTGGACAGCATGAGCTTGCTTCCGCGTTGTTTCGCTTTCAGCAGCTCATTCTATTTTCATTTCGCTTTGTTCAAGGACGAAATCCATGACCGTACAACCGAAGCGCAACAGTACCGTCGACTGGCAGGCCCAGGACCGTCATCACATCCATCCCTTCAGCGACAATGCCCAGCTGCATGAGATCGGCTCGCGCGTGATCGCCAAGGCCGAAGGTACCTATCTGTGGGATTCCGAAGGCCAAAAGCTGCTCGACGCCTTTGCCGGCCTGTGGTGCGTCAATGTCGGCTATGGCCGCAAGTCGATCGCCGATGTTGCCTATAAGCAGCTTCTCGAGCTGCCCTATTACAACACCTTCTTCAAGACCACCCATCCGCCGGTAGCCGAGCTTTCCAAGCTGCTGGTCAGCCTGACGCCGAAGCAGTTCGTGCAGGTGTTCTATGGCCAGTCCGGCTCGGATGCCAATGACACCATCGCCCGCATGGTGCGGACCTATTGGAACCTGAAGAAGCAGCCGAAGAAGAAGACCATCATCGGCCGCAGCAATGGCTATCATGGGTCGACCATGGTGGCGGCCTCGCTCGGCGGCATGAGCTACCAGCATGCTTTGGCCGATCTGCCCTTCCCCGGCTTCGCCCATATCCGCCAGCCTTACTGGTATGGCGAGGGCGGCGCCCACAGCCCCGAGGAATTCGGCAAGCTGGCGGCGAAGGCGCTGGAGGACAAAATCCTCGAGCTCGGCGCAGAGAATGTCGCTGCCTTCATCGGCGAGCCGATCCAGGGTGCCGGCGGCGTCATCATCCCGCCGATGAACTACTGGCCGGCGGTGCAGGAGATCTGCAAAAAATACGACATGCTGCTGATCGCCGATGAAGTGATCTGCGGCTTCGGCCGCACCGGCCACATGTTCGGCTCGGAATATTTCGGCATCGAGGAAGCCGATTTCATGACCCTCGCCAAGGGTCTCACCTCCGGCTATATGCCGCTCTCCGCGGTGATGGTGTCGCACCGGGTTTCCGAGGTGCTCAATAGCGGCGGCGATTTCTGCCACGGCTATACCTATTCCGGCCATCCGGTCTCCTGTGCCGTTGCCATGGAGAATATCCGTATCATCCGTGACGAGAAGCTGGTCGAACGCGTCCATGACGAGACCGGCCCCTATCTCAGCAAGCGGCTGCAGGAATTGCTCGATCATCCGCTGGTCGGCGAGGTGCGCAATGTCGGCCTGATGGGCGGCATCGAGATCGTCAAGGACAAGAAGACCCGCAAGACCTTCGAGCCGGTTGGCGATGCCGGCGTGATCTGCCGCGATCATTGCTTCCGTCTCGGCCTCGTCATGCGGGCGACCCGCGATACCATGCTGATCTCGCCGCCGCTCACCTGGGAAAAGGGCGATATCGACGACTTCATGAAGCTCACCAAGGAAGCGCTCGATCTCACCGCCAAGGATCTCGGCGTCTGAGACGGGCATAAGCATTTCCGATGGAAAGGGCGGGATCTTCCCGCCCTTTTCTTTTTCAGCGCGGCTTCACCACATAGGCGCAGCGTTCTGCGCCGCTGACGATGTGATCGGTGCGAGTGACACTCACATCGGCCCCCAGTGCATGAGAGAATAGGGCAAGCTCCGAACGGCAGAAACCCTGGCAGGTGGTCGCGGCGGCACAGATCGGGCAATGCCGTTCGACCAGTAGCACGCCGCCATCGGGCAGGTCCTGCACCGCTGCCATATAGCCTTCCGCTGACCGCTGGGCCGCCAAACGCTTGGCCTTCTGCTTGAGCGAGCCTTCGCCGACCACGTCACGATATTGCTTCTTCGCCTTGATCTCACGGTGGCCGATGACCCGTTCCAATCCGTCTTCGCCGAAGACGGCGCGGATCGAATTGATCAGTTCCAGCGTCAGGCCGGCATGGTTCTCCGGGAAA
>DATMUQ010000280.1:0-5755 GCA_035563795.1 Terriglobales bacterium
CGTCTGCAGCCGGGCCGGGGAAGAGACCGGTTCCCGGGCAATCACGCGGGCGGACGGGAAAACCAGCGCTACGCGGGTGAAGCGGCCGAGCCGGCTTTCGATCGCCAGGCGGCCGCCATGCAGTTCCAGGATCTTGCGGCACATGGCGAGGCCGAGGCCCATGCCGCCATGGCGCCGGGCATAGACATTGCCAGCATAGACGAAGGGTGAGGCCAGGCGCGGGACGACGTCGGCGGCGATGCCGCAGCCGGTGTCGCGGATCGCCAGTTCAAGATTGCCATCAGGCAGCACATTGATCTCGCCGCGGATCTCGCCGCCGAGGCCGGTGAACTTCACCGCATTGGCGATGAGATTGTCGAGCGCCTGGCGTAGATAGGCGGCCTCGGCAAAGAGACCGATGCCGTCATCCACGCCGGCCACCACGAAGCTCAAGCTGGTATCGCGGTGCCGCCGCTCCGCATCATCCATGGCGGTCTGCAACAGGCCGCCGACATCCACCACCTGCTCGCTGAGCGCCCGGGCGCCGAAATCGAGCTGGGCGATTTCCAGCATGCTGTTGATGATGCCGAGGAGATGCTGGCCGCTCTGGTTGACGGCATCGAGATAGTCCAGGGCGCGGCCATTCCCCGCCAGCGTCATCTTCAGAAGATCCGAGAAGCCGATGATGGCATTGAGCGGTGTGCGCAATTCGTGGCTGAGATTGGCGAGGAAATCGCTCTTCACGCGTCCGGCCATTTCCGCCCGTGATTTCGCATCGAGCAGCTGGCGCTCGCGCTCGCGCTGCTCGCTGATATCCTGCATGACGCCGACGAAATAGCCGGTGACCAGGGCGCCGCATTCCCCGAGGATGACACGGCCGCCGGCGACCGGCTGGCGCTCGACCCAGACCTTGACCGGCAGCACCCTGCCATCGGCGCAGATCAGGTTGTATTCGCAGGTATAGGTATCGATCTCCCGGTCGCGGAAGGCGCGGTGGATCTCGCGGATCCGCTCGCGATCGATCGGATGCACGCAGCGATCGACATAATGGCCGTCTCTCAGCACGTCCTCGGCATGCCAGCCGGTCATGGCGAAGAAATTATCGGAGAGGCCAGGCAGGCGCCGCGGCACGCCCTCTTCGTCGATCTCGTTGTACCAGGAATGGAAGCGGCTGATCTGCTGCACCCGGCGCAGCTGCAAGGCGGTGCGCTGCAGGACCTGCTCCTGCCGCTTGCGTTCGCTGATATCGATATCGAAGCCGCCGATCGCGGTGATCTTGTGATCGGCATCGCGGATCGGGAATTTGACGCTCCAGATCCAGCGCGGGGCGCCGGCGGTTTGGGCTTCGAATTCACACGCCACTTCGCGCCCGCTGGAGATCACCTCGCGGTCGGTCTCCAGGGCGCGGGCGGCGTCGTCGGGATGCAGGAAATCCGTCGAGACCTGGCCGAGCAGCTTTTCCACCGGCTGGCTGATGGCTGCCGCGGCCGGCTTGTTGAGGGTGATGTAGCGGCTGTCGAGATCCTTGACATAGATGCCGATCGGCGCGTGGTCGAAGATCGTCTGGATTTCGCTCCTCAGGGCCTCGGCATTGTCGAGCGCCTGCTGGTAGTCCTGATTGCGCCGCTCCAGGCGCACGGTGAGCTCGGTCAGTTGCTGATTGGTGTCGAGCAGCAAGGCCTCGCGTTCGCGCAGCGCCTGCAGGCTGCGCTGCGCGGCATCGGTGTAGTGGATGATGCTGGCGAGGATGAGCAGGCCGAGGGCAGAGCCGACGATGTTCGCGGGCCCGCCGGAGACGACCAGATGCCAGGCTGTGGCGGGCGGAAAGAACAGGAAGGAAGCGAGCGGCCCTGCGCATCCCGCGGCGACACCGAGCACGATCAGCCAGCGCCAATCGGCGCTCTCGCCCTGGATCCGCAAGGCCCAGGCGGTCAGCAAGACGGCGATGCCGGCAGCGACGATGCCTGAGGTGCCGACCGCCATCATCGGGCCATCGAGATAGAGCCGCACCACCGCTTCCAGCGCGGTGACAATGACGGCGACCGGCCAGCCGCCGAATAACAGGCCAAGGGCGATGACGGCGGCACGGATATCGATCCGGAGACCCGGCAGCGGCTCCAGGGGCGCCAGCATGGAGATGAGCGCCATCAGGCCGAGCACGATCGACCAGCCGGCGATGCGTTTGGCGCGGTGGCCGCTATCCAGCGTCACCCGCCACCAGCCGATCAGCAAGCAGAGGATTCCCAGCAGCGCGACATGCTGGCAGATATCGAACAGGCCGTTGGATACGAGGTTGATTCCCTGTGGCACGCCACTCCCCGGTTAGCGTCTGGTCCCCATCAGCATGGTTCTGATCGACGGATGATCGCTCGCGCAACCTTTGGGCGGCTTCAGCCGCCTGCCTTGCCACCCAGCATAGCCGCCGAATCTGAAGGAGATATTGACAGTTTTGCAGGGCAGGGAAAGCTCTGGCGGTAATCTTTCCTAAGATATCTCCGGCCGTTCACGGACAAGGCCGCTGGTCTGGCGGGCGCTGCTAGGGTAACCTTTTGAGAATACACGCAGAGGGGAATGCGGGAGGGGTGAGTGACAAGCGGAGAAATAGTTGCCGCGCTGATCCGCGTGCCGGCCTTTGCCGCTTTCCTGATCAATTTCCTAATCGGATTGATCGCCTTCATGCTCGGCTGGCGCTATCGCCAGGCGCGCAATGCGCGGCCGCAGACTGCCGCTGGCGCTCCCGTAATTGAGGTCTCTCGTCCCCGGCCGCGGTGGCTGGGTACCTGCGGTCGCTTTCACCTGCTGAACGCTTTGATCTTCGCGCTGGTCCTGGCGCCGGCACTGGTCGCGGGCAGCGATGTCGCCGGTCAGCCGGCCGCCAATGCCATCGATGCCACCACGCTGCTGCTGCCGGTCTGCATTCTTGTCAGCCTGTCGGCTCTCATGCTGGCCAATCTCACCGAGCGGGTGACGGCGAACGAGCTGCGCCCGAACCGCATGCCCTTGCTGCCGGCGACCGTGATGATCGGCATTGTCGAGGCCATTCTCTTCGCGCTCGACCGCGCCGATCTCGGCTATCTGGTCGGCCAGGGCGCCTGGCTGCTGGCCTGCATCCTGATGGCGGCGGGCCTGATCCGCCTCAGCCGGCGCGATGGCGATGATCTCCCCAATCGCCTCCTCACCCTGCTGACGGCACTCGGCTTCTTCCTGCGGGCACTCCTGACGCTGCTCGGCTTCCTGCAGATCCTCTCGGTCATGCTGCCGGCGGGCAATGTCCTCACCTTCGCCTCATTGGGCGGCGTGATCGGCAGTGCTATCGAATCCTTGCCGCTGCTGAAGACAATCCTGACGCTGTGGACCGGCATCGGCCTGCTGCTGATGGCGATCAGCTGGGGCGGCGGTGCCGGCAAACAGGAAGAGGAACGGCCCCGGATTGAACCGACTGTAGTGGTGAACTAGCGTCTCGTCGAAATGCGCGTCTAGCCGCGCCGGCGCTGGAAATCCGCCGTCTTCTCATCGGCCTTGGCAAGCGGGCGCCATTTGCCGTCATCGCGTAGGGCCAGGACTTCGCCGGTTGCATTGAGGATGCAGCGCGTACCGACCGGCACGTTGTCGGGCGGTGTTTCATCGACGCGGATCGCGGTGCGGAGATGCGGCGGATAATGCTGCTCGATATAGCGCCACAGCAGAGGCGGCACATATTGGCGCCAGGCGGCATCGCGGTTCTCGATCAGGAAGCGGATCTCGCGGCCCGATTTCACCGCCGTCGCGCGGCGGTCGAGGATATGCAGCTGCCGTCCCGTCGTTGGATTGCGATAGGTGGTGGTATCGGCATTGGGTTGGGCGGGATCGCGGAGATCGGCGAAATGCGCGGTGTAATAGCGCGCATCGATCTCGGAACCGGTGAAGTAATCGGTCGGCTCCGGCAGTCCTGCCGAGCGGATGCGGCCCATGACGTAAGCCAGCCAGTCGCCGGTCTCCAGACTGGCATCGATGTCCTGCAGCGGCAGGAAGCGGAACGTCTCGCCGAACAGAGCCTGCACCATCTCCTTCTTCTCGTCGAAGCTGAAGGGATGGCCGCCGACCCCATGCAACTGGGCCGAGCCAAGCGCGATGATGCCGAGATCGACGCTGCCCAGCATTTGCGTCAGCAGGCGTACATGGCCCCAATGCAGGGTCTGGAAATCGGCGACGATGAGCCCGGTGCGGTCGGTGACCGCATCGGCGGGACGGGGCGAGGTCTTGGCACGGGCCATGGCAGTGCTGCTCCTCTCAGACGGTGACGGCGTGACGCTCGATGCCGCGGTCGCCGAACAGGCGGCGATAGCGGGCGATCTCCGCCGGCGTGCCGCTCGCCTTCTCGTAATTGTCGGAAAGCTTGACGGCACTGCGGCCGGCCGCGGCACTCACCTTGCAAACCAGCGAGATCGGGTCGAGCAGGGGATTATCATGCGGCAGGCAGCCGATGAAGTCGTTGGTGAGCTTGGTGCCCCAGCCGAAGGCCAGCCGCACCCGCTTGTGGAAGCGCGCATGCAACATCTCGATATCGTCGATATCGATGCCGTCGGAGAAGAGCAGCAGCTTCTCGCGCGGATCCTGCCCGCGTGATTGCCACCAGGCGATCATCTCCTCGCCGCCGATGACCGGGTCCTTGCTGTCGATGCGGGCACCGGTCCATTTCGCTACCCAATCGGGTGCCGTTTCCAGGAACTGTGTCGTGCCATAGGTATCCGGCAGCATGACGCGCAAGGCGCCGTCATAGAGTTGCTGCCAGTCTTCCAGCACTTCATAGGATGCGCGTTTCGCCGCGGCATCGTCATCGCCGGCCATGGCGGCATAGACCATCGGCAGCTCATGGGCATTGGTGCCCTTGGCCTCGAGATCGAGCTGCATGGCGAGATAGGCATTCGACGTGCCGGTGAATTTCGCGCCGAGGCCCTCGATCATGGCGAGATCGACCCAATGTTGCCATAGGAAACCATGGCGCCGCCTTGTGCCGAATTCGGTGATGTTGAGATCGTCGAGCTTGGCGAGGCGGGCGATCTTGTTCCAGGCCTTGGTCTTGGCCCGGGCATAGAGGATGTCGAGTTCCAGCCGGCCGAGATTGCGCAGAACGGTGCGCGCCTTCAACTCGTTGATGATGGCAAGGGCATAGATCTCCCACAGAGTGACCTCGGCCCAGGAGCCGCTGAAATCCAGGCGATACTGGCCGTCTTCCGCTGTCAGATGATAGTCGGGCAGACGCAATTGCCCCAGCCAGTCGATGAAATCGCCGGGGAAGATGCCCTTGCGGCCATAGAAGGTGTTGCCGGCGAGCCAGATCAGTTCCGATTTGCGGAAACTGAGATCGCGCACATGGTCGAGCTGGGCGCGCAGTTCCGCTTCCGGGATGACTTCCGCCAGCCGCACGCTCTTCGAGCGGTTGGTGATCGAGAAGGTGACCGGCACGTTGCGATGCTTCTGCCAGATCAGCAGCAGCATCAGGAACTTGTAGAAATCCGTGTCCAGCAAGCTGCGAATGACCGGGTCGATCTTGAAGGAATGGTCATAGGCCCGCTTGGCGAGGTCGATGAAATGCATCGCCGGCCCCGCTCACAGTTCAGCGCGGTTGGTGATCGGATAGCGCCAGCCCTTGCCGAAGGACTTGCTGGTGAGCTTGACGCCCGGCGGGGCCTGGCGGCGCTTGTATTCCGCCCGCTTGACGAGGCGCGCCACCTTCTCGACATAGTCCATGGCGATCTCCTGGCCGAGTTGGGCGCTGGCGAGGTCGCGGGCACGC
>DATMUQ010000281.1:0-2270 GCA_035563795.1 Terriglobales bacterium
GTCGCCAGCGCCGCCGCCGAGATATCCAGCACGCTGAGGCTGCGATAGCCCCGCTGCAACAGCGCATCCACCATGCGCGAGGCGCCGCCGCCGATATCGATGATGGCCGTGTCGCGCGTCCGCGGGCCGTCGGCCGCAACCGGAATATCGACCGGGAAGCCCGCCTCCGCCATCAGCTCCAGCGAGAGCATCGGGCTGGTCTCGAACCAGCTCACCTGGGTCTCGGCCTTGCTGCCATAGACACCCTGCCAATGGGCAATGCGGAGCGTCGATGCCTGGGTCGGATTGGGTTTCGACTTGTCCATGTCGCTCACCGTATGCCTCGCTCGCCCCACCCCATCCTACGCGCCCTCATCCTATGCGCCCTCATCCTGCACGATGTCATCGATGCCGGACCTCTGCACCGGTCGGCACATTCAGCGCAAGCGATCGCTGCCATCATCGAGATGCGGGTTGAGCTCGAAATAAACCATGACCATGTTGACCGTCTCGCCGTCATTGGACAGCGGCAGCAGCAACGTCTCGCTATCCTCGAGATGGCGGTCCTGCGAGACCTCGACTTCCCAGTCATAGACGGCGCAGCGGCCGGCGATCACCTGGCGGTAATTCTCCAGGATCTCGTCCAGCGAGGAGCCGTGATAGCCTTCCTCGACCCGCTGGCCGGTGACATCGCGCTGCTTCAGCGAGACCGAACGGGTGCCGACCAGGCGATAGGTGAGACGCAGGGGATCGTGCTCGACATCGACGAGGACGATGCCGGGGAGCCATTCCTTCATTTCCAGGGGATCGAAATCGCCGCGCGCCGGCATCCGCCGCCCGCTCAGCTTCGATTCCCAGAACCGGTAAAAGGAAGCAATTTTCGGCGAACAACGGTTCAGGAATTCCAGTGAGGTGGTGCGGTGATAGGGCTGTGGCCCCGTCTTGTCACCTGCCATTCCCACGACCTCCCCACGCCACCGACTGCAGATCCACCCGACACCCTTGCGCGCCAGCCGGATGCATTTGTTTTGCCGCCAGTCTACGCCAGCCGCCAGGCGGCGAAAAGGCCCCGCGATCCTGCCGGACCGCCGCAATGCCAGCAAGGCCATCGATGCGGCGGCGGCATCACATTGCGGCGATGGCCGGCCCCGGCCGGCATGCCCGAAAATGGAACGCCATCGGAAAATGGGCTTGGTCGGAAGCCTGGCACCGGCGCCCGTAACCGGCCCCGGACGGCCGGACCCGAACGGCACGGCAGCTCCCCCTGCCCCGGGCCGGGACGCCGCCAAGCCGGTCGCCAGCGCCCGGCACTTATGCCATCATCGGCCGGTCGAACGGGAGGTCAGCCACGGGAGGTCTGTCATGCCGACACTTGCCGATGCCCTCGATTTTGTCATCCATCACCGCCCCGGCCTCAACGCCCGCGACCTGTCGGTGGCGCTTTATGGCTCACCCAGCTACGAACAGACGGTGCAGGCCGAATGCCAGCACCTGATGAGCGGCGGCCAGGTGCATTGCCGGGTGCGCCCCGACGGCGACCACGCTTATTACGGCGGCATCGCCGCGCCCGCTGAACTCGGGCGCTGAACGCAGGCGCTCAATCCAGCAACGAGACGCCGCCACTGGCGAGATCGTAATAGCCGGCGGCGATCTTCAGCTTGCCGTCCTTGACGAGGCCGCCCAGCACCGGCGAGGCATGGGCGAGGAGGCGCGCCTGGATCTGCGCATTGGCCTTGATGGCGCCGACAAGATCGCTGCCCGCCGCATCGACTGCGGCCCGCAGCGGCGCATAGAGCGCGCTGATCTGGCCCGGCACCGCCTTGCCCTCGATAGTCGCCTTGACGGCGCCGCAATTGCTGTGACCGAGCACCAGGATCGCCCGCGTGCCCAGCACCGCGGCGCCATATTCCAGGCTGGCGATCATCTCGGTCGAGGCGACATTGCCGGCAACACGGGTGACGAAGAGATGGCCGATGCTCTGGTCGAAGACCAGTTCCACCGGCACGCGGCTATCAGCGCAGGACAGCACCGCGGCGAAAGGCTCCTGCTTCGCCACCGTGTTCTGCTTCAGGATATCGAGATCGTCATTGAACGAGGTCAATTGCTTGGCGACGAAACGGCGATTGCCATCCATCATCTGGTTGAGCGCCGCATCGGGCGAGAGCGTCGTCTGCGCCAGCGCCGGACGCAACCGGCCGAGGCCGAGGGCTGCGCCGATCGCCACACCTGCACCGGTCGCCAGCAGGCTGCGGCGCGAGAGCTGCGGCGCCCGATGCTGCATCGCCTGATGA
>DATMUQ010000282.1:0-3395 GCA_035563795.1 Terriglobales bacterium
CGCCGCTGCTGAACGATTTCATCGGCCTGCAGAAGGATACCGCGCTGGTCAATGTGATCGGCTCGATCGACGCCTTCAACCAGGCGAAGATCGTCGCCAGCAATCACTTCAACCTGTCGCCGGTGACGACGGTCGCCATCCTCTTCATCCTGATCACCATTCCCCAGGCGCGCTTCGTCGACAAGCTGGTCGAGCGCGACCAGCGGCGCATGCGCGCCGGCGGCAGTTGAGGTTGCCTCTATCATGGCGATGATTGAAATCCGCGACATCCATAAGAGTTACGGCGATCACAAGATCTTCACGGGATTGAGCCTCGAGGTCGAGGAGCATCAGGTGGTGTGCCTGATCGGCCCCTCGGGCTGTGGCAAGTCGACCCTGCTGCGCTGCATGAACGGGCTCGAGAGCATCCAGGGCGGCGAGATCCGCATTCACGGCGATCGCATGACGGGACCTGGTGTCGACGTCAATGCTCTGCGCCGCGATGTCGGCATCGTCTTCCAGAGCTTCAACCTCTTCCCGCATATGACGGTGCTGGAGAATGTCACCTTGGCGCCCATCAAGGTGCTGAACGAGAGGCGCGGCGAGGCGGAGGCCAAGGCGATGACGCTGTTGAAGCGCATCGGGCTTGAGCACAAGGCCAAGGAATATCCGGACCGTCTCTCGGGCGGACAGCAGCAGCGGGTCGCCATCGTCCGCGCCCTTGCCATGGGGCCGATGGTCCTGCTGCTGGACGAAATCACCTCGGCGCTCGATCCCGAATTGGTGTCCGAAGTGCTCAACATCGTGCGTGACCTCGCCGCCGAAGGCATGACCATGCTGCTCGCCACCCACGAGATGGGCTTTGCCCGCGAAGTGGCCAGCAAGATCTGCTTCCTCTGCGATGGCAAAGTGCATGAGGAAGGGCCGCCGGCGGAGATTTTCGGCAATCCCAAGCAGGAGCGCACCCGCGCCTTCCTGCAGCGGATCATCGAGGCCGGTCGCCTGTAAACCACGCAGCAAAGCGCTTCCGTCGGGATGTCAGGCTGGCTATGCTAGCGCTTACATTCTGGCGGTAGCTGTCCTCCGGTTGCCGCATCATCTGCATCCCGCGCATTCGGAACGGAGACAGCTTCATGTCCGCGAAAAAGCTCCGCTGGGGCATCGTCAGCACCGCCAAGATCGCCACCGAGAAGGTCATCCCCGGTTTGCTGCGTAGCCAGCGCTGCGAGGTCGTCGGCATTGCTTCACGCGATCTTGCCCGTGCCCGTGAGGCGGTCGGCAAGCTCGGTTTGAAAAAGGCCTATGGCAGTTACGAAGAGCTGCTGGCCGATCCCGAGATCGACGTCATCTATAATCCGCTGCCGAACCATTTGCATGTACCGGTGACCCTGCAGGCTGCCGCCGCCGGCAAGCATGTGCTCTGCGAGAAGCCGGTCGGACTCGATACCAAGGACGCCGAGAAATTGCGTCAGATTGGTGACAAGACGCTGGTACTGGAAGCCTTCATGGTGCGCTTCCATCCGCAATGGCTGCGGGCGCGCACGCTGGTGGAGCAGGGGACGATCGGCCCAGTCCAGGCGATCCAGGTCTATTTCTCTTATTTCAATACCGACCCCAACAACATCCGCAACAAGCGCGATATCGGCGGCGGTGCAGCCCTCGACATCGGCTGCTACCCAATCGTCGTCGCCCGCTTCATCTTCAAGGTTGAGCCGCAACGTGTCATCGCGCTTATCGACCGGGATCCCACATCGGGCGTCGATCGCCTGACCAGCGGGCTTTTGGATTTCGGTGGCGGGCGCCGGCTCGACTTCACCGTCGGCACCCAGTCAGTGCCCTATCAGCGGGTGCAGATCATCGGTTCCAAGGGCCGGATCGAAATTCAGATCCCCTTCAACGCGCCGCAAGCGGCAACGACGCTGGTCTTCCGTGACGATGGCAGCAAGCTCGATGGCAGCGCCGTCGTCAGCGAGACGATTGCCGCCTGCGATCAATATGCGCTGGAAGGCGATGCCTTCGTCGAGATGATCCTCGGCGAGCGGCCGCGTGATTACGGCATTGAGGATGCGATCCAGAACATGCGCATCCTCGATGCGCTGTTCCGCTCGGAAGAGAGCGGGAAGTGGGAGAGGCCGTAAAGCTTACCCCCCACCCCGACCCTCCCCCTCAAGGGGGGAGGGAGTACTGCGGCCGAAACTGAAACGCGTCAGAGCGTGCTCGCTGCAATCAACAAAGAAGCTGCGAGGATGCTAGCGTCGGTCGCACTTGGCTCCCTCCCCCCTTGAGGGGGAGGGTTGGGGTGGGGGGATCACTGGCTCGTTGGTGACTTTGACTCAAGCACTCTTCTGAACCGGCGTCGACTGCCGCAACACCGCCTTGATGCTGCGCGTCGCCTGGCGGATGCGGTGTTCGTTCTCGACCAGGCCGAAGCGGACGAAATTCTCGCCATGCTCGCCGAAGCCGACGCCGGGTGCCACCGCGACCTTCGCCTCGGTCAGCAGGAATTTCGAAAATTCCAACGAGCCCATATGGCGATAGGCTTCCGGAATCTCGGCCCAGGCGAACATCGAGGCCTTGGGCGGCGTGATGTTCCAGCCGGCTGCATGCAGGCCTTCGACCAGCACGTCGCGGCGACTCTTATAGCGGGCACGGATCTCATCGACGCAATCCTGCGGACCGTTCAAAGCCGCGGTCGCCGCCACTTGGATCGGCGTGAAGGCGCCGTAATCGAGATAGGATTTCATCCGCGTCAGGGCGGCGACCAGCTGGCGGTTGCCGGCGGCAAAGCCGATGCGCCAGCCCGGCATCGAATAGGTCTTCGAGAGCGAGCTGAATTCGACGGCGATCTCCTTCGCCCCCGGCACCTGTAGGATCGAGGGCGGCGGCACACCGTCGAAATAGATCTCGGCATAGGCGATGTCGGAGATCACATAGATCTCATGCTTCTTACAGAAGGCGATGATCTCGCGATAGAAATCGAGATCGGCCACTTCCGCCGTCGGATTGCTGGGGTAATTGACGATGACGGCGCGCGGCTTCGGCACGGAATAGCGCACCGCCCGATCCATCGCCTCGAGGAAGCCCGCACCCGGCTGATAGGGGATCGAGCGGATGGCAGCGCCGGCGATGATGAAGCCGAAGGCATGGATCGGATAGCTGGGATTGGGGGCGAGGATGGTATCGCCGGGGCTGGTGATCGCCTGGGCGAGATTGGCGAGGCCTTCCTTCGAGCCCAAAGTGGCGATGACTTCGGTCTCTGGGTCGAGCTCCACGTTGAAGCGCTTGGCATAGTAATTGGCGAGTGCCTTGCGGAGGCCCGGGATGCCGCGCGAATTGGAATAGCGATGGACGCGGGGGTCGTTCAGCGTCTCGACCAGCTTCTGGGTGATATGGGCGGGGGGCGGCTGGTCCGGATT
>DATMUQ010000283.1:0-7118 GCA_035563795.1 Terriglobales bacterium
AGCAGCCAGTGCGAAACTGTTGGCGAAAGCGCGCCGTGTCCCGGCATCGTTCAGCAAGACAAAGCGGTAATTGTCGAGTGTCGCCGAGGTGGCGGTGAGGGGCACGCCGATGGCCGGCAGGAAGGAAGTGGTGATCAGCGACAGGAGCGGCAGCAAGGCGCTGACGATGAGCCATAGCCACAGCAATGGCAGCAGGATCATCAGCCAGCCGCCGAGCGGGAAGGGATGCAGCTCGGCGCCGCGTTCGATCACCGCCGGCCGCGTCGACAACAAGGCTCTCAGGCCGAGGCCGATGGCGGCCAATGCCACCAGCAACAAACTGATGGCGGAAACGCTGCCAAGCACGCTCGGGCCGAAGCCGCTCAGTTGCTGATAGACGAGGGTAGTCAGCATCGGATAGCGGCCGGGAATGCCCAATATGGCCGGCACGCCGAAATTGCCGATCGCCGAGACGAAAGCGAGCGCTGCACCACTCAGCATGGCCGGCCGCAATACCGGCAGGATGATCTTGCGGGTGATGTGCTTCGGTCGGGCGCCGGCCAGTTGCGCTGCCTCGATGAGATCGCGGGGCAGGCTGCACAGGCTGGCGCGCACGGTCAGGAAGACGATGGCGGCATGTTCGATCCCCATCACCAACATGATGCCGTAACCGGAATAAAGCGGATTGGCGCTGCCGGGTGCGGGGGCGAGCTGCAGCGTCTTCAGGATCAGGCTGTCGCTGCCGGTGAACTCTGTCCAGGCCATGGCGGTGATCTGCGGCGGGATCAGCAGTGGCAACAGGAAGACAAAGACAGCGAGGCTCTTGCCCGGCAGATTGGTGAGGCCGATGACCAGCGCCATCAGCGTGCCGATGATGGTGGCGATCAGTGTCGCGCCGAGCGAGGCGGTGACGGTATTCGTGAGCGCGCGCTGCAGGCTGCGGCTCGACCACATCTCCTGCAGCAGGGCAAAGGGCTGGCCGGGGACCGAGGTGAAGGTCTCGGAGAAGAGGCGGAGCAGCGGCCACAGGCCGATCACCGCGACATAAGCGAGGATCAGCAAAAGAAACAGATGGTCGCCGCGAGGTCGCAACAACGGCCGCCGCCTGCCGGCAGCGGCCGTTGTTGTGAGAGCCACGTGATCAGCCGCCGAAGAGATCGGCGAATTTCTTCTTTGTGGCGGCATCGTTCTTCAGCAAGGTTGCGCCATCGGCATCGAGAAATTTCAAGCTGCTGACGGCAGGATAACCCGCCGGCGGCGTCATGTCGCTGAAGATCGGAAAATAGCCCTGGTGAACGGAAAGCTCCTGGGCGGCGCGGGATAGCTGCCAGTCGACGAAGGCCTTGGCGGCATCGAGGTTCTTGGCGGTCTTCAGGATCGCGACCGGCTGGGAGACGATGGAGACGCCTTCCTTCGGGAAAGCGAAATCGACCGGCGAGCCCTTGGCCTTGGCGTTATAGGCCATGTATTCGACGACGATGCCATAGGCCTTGTCGCCACGCGCCACCGCGTCGATCACGCCACCATTGCCCTTGCTGGCGCTGGCCCCGCCATTGGCGAGCTTCTCGAAATAGTTCCAGCCGAAGGCTGGATCCTGCACCACAGTGCCGACATGGATGGCGGCGGCGCCGGAATAAAGCGGGCTCGGCATGATCACGGATTTGGCGGTATCCGGCGTGAGCAGATCGTTCCAGGAGGTCGGCGCCGTCTTCACCAGATTGGTGTTATAGACGATGCCGGTGGTGATCATCTTGGTGCCGAAGAAGGTATGATCGGGGTCGATCAATTCCTTTGGCAAATCACCGACCGGCGCATCCTGATAGGCATAGAGCCGTCCATTCTGCTTCAGCTGTGTCGCGGCAACGATATCGGCGATCAGCACGACATCAGCCTGCGGCGCACCGGCGGTGAATTCCGCCTGCAGCTTGTTCATCACCTCGGTGGTGCCGGAGCGGAACAGGTTGACCTTGATATCCGGGTGATCTGCGTTGAAGGCCTTGATGACCTCGGCCATCTGGTCGCTGGGCTGCGAGGTATAGACCACGAGATCGCCGGCTTGCGCGGCACTCGTCATGGCGAGGCTGATAGCAAGGCCGGCCAGGAAGGCCGCGTAAGAAGTCCGCATCGTTTGGTCCTTCATTGGGAACAGGTCTCTGTCGGTGGGCGAGTGTTAACGGGAAACCGGGACAGTTCTGTGACAGGGGCGATGATTTCGTCTGCGATCTTTCACGATCGGGCCAAACAGCAAAAGGCCGATCTGGATGATCGGCCTTTTGCATATTTGCAGGCTGCGATGATGGGCTTCAACGCAGTTGTATGCCGCCATCGCATTGGATCACCTGGCCGGTGACGAAGCTGTTGCCGGTGACGAAGGCGATGGCATCGGCAATGTCCTCAGCCCGCCCGACCCGGCCGACGGGCGAGGTGGCGGCGAGATCGGCGAAGAGGGCAGCCTTCTGTTCCGCCGGCCAGCGATCCCACCAGGCCGTATCGATGGCACCGGGCGAAACGGCATTGACCCGCAGCGGCTTCAACTCGACGGCGAGGACCGGGATCATGGCGTTGAGGGCACCATTGATGGCGGCAAGGCCACTGGTACCGGGCAGGTGGCCACCGGCGGAGGCGGCCGTGACGAAGGTGATCGAGCCGCCGGGCCGCAGATGCGGCAGCGCCGACTGGGCGGTGTTGAGATGCGGCCAGAACTTGGCCGCGAAGCCCTGATGCAGAGCCGCGAGATCAAGTTCGGCAAAAGGCCCGGCACCGTCCCCACCGCTCAAGGTCAGGATGAGATGATCGAGGGCACCGGTTGCCGCGAAAAACGCATCGATCGCGACCCTGTCGGTAGCGTCCACCTGATGGGCATGGCACCTGTGGTCGACGGTCCTGGCGGCAGCACTCAATTTGTCGCTGTCGCGGCCGGTGATCCAGATTTCGGCCCCGGCACGGGCCAGGCGCTGGGCAGTGGCCAGGCCAATCCCTGACGAGCCGCCGAAAATGGCAATGCGGGCATCCTGCATCTTCGTCCTCCTGAAACAGTCGATTATAATTCCAATACGATCCGGTCCGTTTTATATATACGAGACGGTTCGTATTTATCAAGAGGCGATCTGTGGCTTATGCTGCCGCCGGCGCGGGGTGTCCCGGCAATCTGTCAGGTGAAGGATGAGTGCAGCAACAGAGCAGGGTGGGGAACAAGGTGGAGACCCGCGCACGGGACCGGGGCGGCCCCGGAGTGCGGCCACCCATACGGCCATCCTGGTGGCGGTGGCGGAGCTTTTGGCGGAAGGCGGCTATCCGGCCGCCTCGATCGAGGCGGTCGCTACCCGGGCGGGGGTGGGCAAACAAACCATATACCGCTGGTGGCCAGGGCGGCCGGAACTGGTCCTTGAGCACCTGATCGGCGTTGCCGCCAAGCTGCCAATGCCCGATACCGGAAATCTGGCGGAGGATCTCAGGATCTATCTCCGGGCGACCTGCTTCGGCTGGACCACGGGCGGGACCGGGCCGGTGGTGGCCGCCCTGATGGCCCAGGCCCAGGTCGATGAGCGCTTCGGCGCCCGTTTCTACCGCGCGCTGATTGCGGGCCGGCGGGCGGCCTTGCGAACGCTCCTCGGCAAAGGCCAGGCGCGGGGCGAATTGGCGGCGGATAGGGACCTCGACCTGCTGCTCGACCTTATATATGGTCCGCTCTGGTATCGCCTGCTGCTCCGCCATGCCCCGCTCGATGACGGCTTCATCGAACAACTGCTGGGCGCACTGGATCTGGTGGCGCCGGACTCGGTCCGGAAGGGCAGATGATTCTTGCGGTAGGCGGAAACCGACCCACGACAAGTGGTGGTTAATACCCCTCTGCGGCCCAGGAATAGTGGCTGTGCAGGAGCTGCTTGGCCGGCGGCAAACCGTTGAAAGCACGGCCAAATTTTGTCGGATCGCAGGGGGATTCTTTCACTTGACGCTCCCCTGCCGAATCAATATATTCCGCCCGCCTTTAAGGGGGCTGGTGGTAGGCCGACACGGCTTAGACGCTGTCTCCACTTAACAGTGAAGGTACATAGGCCGGACGTTAAGTCCCTGTTTTCTAAACAGAATCGGCAAGTGTAGCTGACCGCATCGATACCCTTGGCCCAGAGCCTTCGGTCGGTGTGGTCATTTCGCATATGGCTATTTTAGGTGCTGATGGGCTCGGCCCGGACGCGCAAACGTGAGGAAGAGAATGCCGACGATCAATCAGTTGATCCGTAAGCCGCGTGCGCCTTTGGCGGCGCGCAACAAAGTCCCGGCCATGGAAGCGTGCCCGCAGAAGCGTGGCGTTTGCACCCGTGTCTACACCACCACGCCGAAGAAGCCGAACTCGGCGCTGCGTAAGGTCGCGCGCGTTCGTCTCACGAATGGCTTCGAAGTCACCTCTTACATCCCCGGTGAAGGCCACAACCTGCAGGAACACTCTGTCGTCATGATCCGTGGCGGCCGCGTGAAGGACTTGCCGGGTGTGCGCTATCACATCATTCGCGGCACCCTCGATACGCAGGGTGTGAAGGACCGCAAGCAACGCCGTTCGAAGTACGGCGCGAAGCGTCCGAAGTAAGGAGATCAGCAGATGTCTCGTCGTCACGCAGCTGAAAAGCGCGAAGTTCTTCCGGACGCCAAGTTTCACGACATTGTCGTCACGAAATTCATCAATTCCTTGATGTATCACGGCAAGAAGTCTGCCGCTGAAGGCATCGTTTATGGCGCTTTTGCTCAGGTTGAGAAGAAGTCCAAGGGCGATCCCATCAAGATGTTCCACGATGCCCTGGTCAACGTGAAGCCGCATCTCGAAGTGCGTTCCCGCCGTGTCGGTGGTGCGACCTATCAGGTGCCGGTGGAAGTTCGTCCCGACCGCGCCCAGGCCCTGGCGATCCGTTGGATCATCCAGACTGCGCGTGGCCGTTCGGAGCAGACCATGACCGACCGTCTGTCGGCCGAGCTGCTGGACGCCGCCAACAACCGCGGCGCCTCCGTCAAGAAGCGCGAAGACACCCATCGTATGGCAGAGGCCAATAAGGCCTTCTCGCATTACCGCTGGTAATCGGGCGCAGGAAGGAACGGATCCCAAATGGCTCGCACTACGCCGCTCGATCGTTACCGCAATATCGGCATCATGGCCCACATCGATGCTGGTAAGACGACGACCACTGAGCGCATCCTTTATTACACCGGCCGCTCCTACAAGATTGGTGAAGTGCACGAAGGCACCGCCACCATGGATTGGATGGAGCAGGAGCAGGAACGCGGCATCACCATCACGTCGGCCGCGACGACCTGCTTCTGGAAGGACAACCGGATCAACATCATCGACACCCCGGGCCACGTCGACTTCACGATTGAAGTCGAGCGCTCGCTGCGCGTGCTCGACGGTGCCGTGACGGTGTTCGACTCGGTCGCCGGCGTCGAGCCGCAATCCGAGACAGTGTGGCGCCAGGCTGACAAGTACGGCGTGCCGCGCATTTGCTTCGTCAACAAGATGGATCGTATCGGCGCCGATTTTTATCGTTGCGTCGACATGATCGTCGATCGTCTCGGCGCCAAGCCGATGCCGATCCATCTGCCGATCGGTTCCGAGAGCGACTTTGTTGGCCTCGTCGATCTGATCGAGATGAAGGGCGTCATCTGGAAGGATGAGAGCCTGGGCGCCGAGTTTGTCGTTGGCGATATTCCGGCCGACCTCAAGGACAAGGCTGAGGAATATCACGCCCGCATCGTTGAGCTGGCCGTCGAAATGGACGACGCCGCCATGGAAGCGTATCTGGAAGGCAAGGAGCCCGACGTCGATACGCTGAAGAAGCTGATCCGCAAGGGCACCATTACGGGTGCTTTCGTGCCGGTGCTGTGCGGTTCCGCCTTCAAGAACAAGGGCGTGCAGCCGATGCTCGACGCCGTGGTCGATTTCCTGCCGTCGCCGCTCGACGTGCCCGATGTGAAGGGCGTTGAGGTCGATGGCGAGAAGGAACTGACCCGCAAGAGCTCGGATGACGAGCCGTTCTCGGGCCTCGCTTTCAAGATCATGACCGACCCGTTCGTCGGTTCGCTGACCTTCGTCCGCGTTTACTCGGGCGTGCTGAACACCGGCACCCAGACGATGAACACGGTCAAGGGCGACAAGGAACGCGTTGGCCGCATGCTGCAGATGCATGCGAACAGCCGCGAGGACATCAAGGAAGCCCGCGCTGGTGACATCGTCGCCATCGCCGGTCTGAAGGGCACCACCACCGGTGACACGCTCTGCGACCCGGCCCATCCGATCGTCCTCGAGCGCATGGAATTCCCGGAGCCGGTTATCGAAGTCGCCGTGGAGCCGAAGTCCAAGAGCGATCAGGAAAAGATGGGCCTCGCGCTCAATCGCCTGGCGCAGGAAGACCCGTCGTTCCGCGTGACCACCGATCACGAATCCGGCCAGACGATCATCAAGGGCATGGGCGAACTCCATCTCGAGATCATCGTCGATCGCATGCGTCGTGAGTTCAAGGTTGAGGCCAATGTCGGTGCGCCGCAGGTGGCCTACCGCGAGACCATCACCAAGACGATCGAGCACGATTACACCCACAAGAAGCAGACCGGTGGTTCGGGCCAGTTCGCTCGCGTCAAGATCCGCTTCGAGCCGCTCGAAGCCGGCGCTGGTTTCGTGTTCGAGAACTCGGTGGTCGGCGGTACCGTACCGCGTGAATACGTGCCGGGCGTCGAAAAGGGCCTGAAGCTTGCCAAGGAAACGGGCGTCATCGCCGGCTTCCCGATGATCGACTTCAAGGCGACTCTGATCGACGGCGCGTATCACGACGTCGACTCCAACGTGCTGACCTTCGATATCGCCTCGCGCGCCTGCTATCGCGAAGGCATGCCGAAGGCCGGTCCGAAGCTCCTCGAGCCGATGATGAAGGTCGAGGTGGTGACGCCGGAAGATTACATGGGCGATTGCATCGGCGACTTGAACAGCCGTCGCGGTCAGGTCCAGGGCATGGATAGCCGCGGCAATGCCCGCGTCATCACCGCCATGGTGCCGCTCGCCAACATGTTTGGCTATGTGAACACCCTGCGTTCGATGACCCAGGGTCGTGCTCAGTACACCATGACATTCGATCACTACGAACAAGTGCCCCAGGCGG
>DATMUQ010000284.1:0-2808 GCA_035563795.1 Terriglobales bacterium
CGGCCGCCGATTGGGCGGCCGATGCGGTCGCCGAATTGAAGGCGCTGCCGGAAGTCACCCTGCTGCCCCGTACCGTCGCCTGGGCGCATTACGACCACGGTTCGGTCAGCCTGATGGAACGAGTGGCGGACCATCTCGGCCCCATCGCCGGCGCCAACCAGCCGCGTCAGCGCCTGTGGCGCATCCGCGCCAAGGAAGTGGTCCTGGCGACCGGTGCCATCGAGCGCCCCCTGGTCTATAGCGACAATGACCGTCCGGGCTGCATGCTGGCTTCGGCCGCGCGCACCTTCGTCAACCGCTATGGCAGTGCGCCGGGCAAGCGCGCCGTCATCATGACCAACAATGACACCGCCTATCGCACCGCCCTCGATCTGATCGATGCCGGTGTCACCGTCTCGGCGGTCATCGACCTGCGCGACAATCCCCAGGGCGAGCTGGTCAAGGCCGCCCGCGCCAAGGGCATCGAGATCCTGGCGGGTCATGCCATCTCAGGCGTGAAGGGCAAGCTCGCCGTGGTCGGCGTCGACGTGGCACCGCTGACGGCGGATGGCAAGCATGTCGCCGGTGGCTCGCGCCACATCCATTGCGATCTCGTCCTGTCCTCGGGCGGCTGGCAGCCGACCGTGCATCTGCATTCGCAGACCCGCGCCAAGGTGGTGTGGAGCGACGAGATCCAGGCCTTCCTGCCGGGCGCCATGTTGCCGGGTCAGAACACCAAGTCCTTCGGCGCCGCCCACGGTGTCTTCGGTCTCGGTGCCTGTCTCGCCGAAGGCCATGCCGCCGGCAACGACGGCGCGGCGAAGCTCGGTTTCAGCGGCAAGAGCGGTACGGCGCCCAGCGCCTCCGCCGAGCCGGCGGAAGAAGCCCTGCGCCCGGTCTGGATCGTCCCGGCGGATAAGCCGGTCGGCCAGGGCGGCAAGCATTTCGTCGATTACCAGAACGACGTGACCGCCGCCGACGTCATGCTGGCGCATCGCGAAGGCTATCGCTCGGTCGAGCACCTGAAGCGCTATACCACCATGGGCATGGCGACCGATCAGGGCAAGACCAGCAACGTCAACGCGCTGGCGATCATGGCGGGCCTCCGCAATGTGGAGATCCCCTCGGTCGGTATCACCACCTATCGCCCGCCTTACACGCCGGTGACCCTCGGCACCTTCAGCGGCATCGACAAGATCGAGCTCCTCGATCCGATCCGCAAGACGGCGATGCATCAGTGGCACGAACAGCATGGCGCGGTCTTCGAATGCGTCGGCCAGTGGCATCGCCCGTATTACTATCCGAAGCCCGGCGAGAGCATGCATGACGCGGTCAACCGCGAAGTGAAGGCGGCCCGTACCGGCGTCACCATCGTCGATGCCTCGACCCTCGGCAAGATCGACATCCAGGGCCCGGACGCTGCTTGGTTCCTGAATATGGTCTACACCAATGCCTGGTCGAAGCTGGAGCCCGGCCGCTGCCGCTATGGTCTCATGCTGGGCGAGGACGGCATGGTGTTCGATGACGGTGTCACCACCCGCATCTCGGAAAACCATTTCCACATGACCACCACCACCGGCGGCGCGCCGCGCGTCATGGCTTGGCTGGAAGAATGGCATCAGTGCGAATGGCCGGACAAGAAGGTCTATTTCACCAGCGTCACCGAGCAATGGTCGGTCATGGCCATCAACGGTCCGCTCGGCCGCCAGCTGCTGCAGGAACTGACCACCGACATCGCGCTCGACGATGCCAGCTTCCCCTTCATGTCCTACAAGGCAGGGCATCTGGCCGGCGTGCCGGTGCGCATCTATCGCATCAGCTTCACCGGTGAGCTCGCCTTCGAAGTCAACTGCCAGCCGTCGCATGCGCTGCATCTATGGCGGGCGATCATGCAGGCCGGCGAGAAGTACGGCATCACGCCCTACGGCACCGAGGCCATGCACGTGCTGCGCGCCGAGAAGGGCTTCATCATCGTCGGCCAGGAAACCGACGGCACGATCACGCCGCAGGATCTCGGCATGGATTGGGTCATGGCGAAGTCGAAGACCGATTTCCTCGGCCGCCGGTCGCTCAGCCGTTCGGACACCAAGCGTCCGGACCGCAAGCATCTGGTCGGTCTCCTGACCGACAATCCGAACGAGGTGCTGCTGGAAGGCGGCCAGATCGTGGCCAATCTCAAGGACAAGCCGCCGATGGAAATGATCGGCCATGTGACCTCGAGCTATTACAGCCCGAACTGCAACCGCTCGATCGCGCTGGCGCTGGTCAAGAACGGTCGCAACCGCATGGGTGAGACGGTCTACCTGCCCTATGAGGGCAAGGTCATTCCGGCCAAGATCACCGAACCGAAATTCTTCGATCTCGAAGGGAAGCGTATCAATGGTTGATGCTTATCAGCGCCGCAGTGCGCTCAGCCATTTCGGCCTGGCGGCACGCGCCGGCCAGGGCGGTCATGCGACGGCCGGCGTGGTGCTGGGCGAAGCGGCCCACCGCACCATCATCAATATCCGCGGCGACAGCAATGACGCCGCCTTCACCGGTGCCGTGAAGACGGCCACCAGTGTCGACCTGCCGGTCAAGGCCAATACCGTCAACAGCGGCAATGGCATCTCGATCCTGTGGCTGGGGCCCAATGAATGGTGGGTCGTTGCCGCAGCCGATCGCAGCGACGAGCTGGTTGCTGCCCTGCGCCAGGCCTTCCAGGGCCAGCATACGGCCGTGATCGACGTCTCGGAATCGCGCACGGTCATCACCGTCAGCGGTCCCAAGGCCCGCGACATGCTGGCCCGCGGCATCAGCCTCGATCTGCATCCGCGGGTCTTCGGCGCA
>DATMUQ010000285.1:0-6592 GCA_035563795.1 Terriglobales bacterium
TCACCGAGCCGCCAGGCCGAGAGCGCCATGGCCCAGTTGGTCGCATCATAGCCGCCGGCATGTTCCGGCGACAGCGGCAGGAAGAGGCGGACGGGCTGGTCACGCCCCACCACCCGGACCAGATCCAATTCCCGGAAGGCAAGGCCATTGCCGACCATATGCCGTGTCTGCTCGCTAACGATGATGGTGGTGTGATAACGCTTGCCGACACCTTCAAGACGCGAGGCGAGGTTCACACTGTCGCCGACCACGGTGTAATTGAAACGGTCGGGTGCCCCAATATTGCCGACGACGGCCTCGCCGCTGTGGACACCGACACGGATGCCAAAGCACCGGCCATTGATCGTCATCTCCGGATCGCTCTCGCAGGCGGTGCACATGTCGAGCGCTGCCTGGACGCCGGCAAGCGCATGATCTGCATCGGCCAGCGGCGCACCGAAAACGGCGAGGATGCCATCGCCGATGAACTTGTCGACGAAGCCGCCATGGTGCTGGACGATCTCCGTCATGCGGCCGAAATAGCGATTGAGGTCGCTGACAAGATCGGCTGGCGCCAGCTCTTCCGACAGGCTGGAATAGCTGGCGACGTCCGAAAACAAGATGGTGACGGGACGGAGCTCACCGCCAAGCTCTGGCATCTGCTCTTGAGCCATCAGCCGCTCCAACTCGGCGCTCGGCAAATAGAGCGAGAAGGAGCGACGCATCCGTCGCCGCAGCCGGTCGATCAACAGGGTCCGGTAGGCGAGGCCGGCAATGGCGGCGAGGATGATAACGATCCAACCGGCGACAAGCGGCAGCACAGCATTCTGCAGGAAAGCGATGACAGTCAGCATCGGCCACAGGCCGGCGATCACCAGCAAGCCGGTAACGGCGATCGCCGCACGTGTGCGTGCGATCAACAAGGCGCTTACCGCGGCGAGAATGAAAAGGCAGACGAGGCGCAGGCTTTCCGGTGCCGGACGCAGCCAGTTCTCCAGGCGCAGATTGTCGATGATCGTCGCCAAAATGTAAGCGCCGGGCATGAAGGCGCTGGGGTGATCGTTGACTAGGCCGGACGTTGGCTGCAGCGTGCACCAGGCGGCGTAATTGCGTCCCATCGGATTGGTGGCGAAGCGTTTCGAGGTGAGATGCCGGTCTTCGAAATCGAGGACCGTGCCCAGGATCACCGTGCGACCGGCAAAATGCTCTTTGAAGAAGTCGCTCTTGCCCTGTTGGGCGCAGGCATAGAGATCCGCCAGGGAATAGATCGGGGGGTCCTGCGTCACCGGCTGGAAGTTGATCAGGAAGCTATCCGTTGCCGTACCGGCGAGCGGTGCGCCACCGAATAACGGCCGCCCATCGGCGGCAAAACTCAGTTGGCGGCTGTTCGCGCGGGTGAACAGTTCCAGCGGCAGACTGGCGATCGGCTGGACATTTCCCGCGCCATCGCTGTTGGGCATCGAGAGGAGACCGCGGCGGATGACGCTGTCTTCCTGCTCATCCTTCATATTTGTCGGCCGCAGGTTCTTTACCCGGCCGACAGCCGCGAATTGTGCCGGACTGGGCTGGATCGGCTTCCCGCCTTGCATCGCGTAGCTCATGACGATCCGGTCATCCTGCGCGCCTTTGGCAAGGGTCTTGAGGAACAGGCGATCATAGTTCCGGAACACATCCCCAGCCGGATCGCCGGCCGGGAAGAGGTCGGCAACGTAGTTCAGCGATTGCGCGTTGATGACATCAAGGCCGACAACTTTGACGCCGCCATCCAAGGCGGCGTCGAGGACCGTCGCGATCTCTGGTGTCCAGGCGACCGCTGGCGTCCGGGCAAAGGGGGGCTGGCGATAGGTCTCCTCATCGATGGCGATGATCGCTGTGCGGTCCGGATCGACTTTCGTCTGGTCCCCGAACCAGCGCGAGGCGAGATGCAGCAGATCGACCGAGAGTCCGTCGCTGCGGGCGCGCAAGACAAGGTCGGCCGCCAGGCTGGCCCCGGCGGCAATGATCAGGATGAAAGTGAGAACGCGAAAATTCTGACGCATGAGTTGTGACGGTCGCGATCGATCGTCACAGCTTCACGAGGCGCATCAACAACGGGCTGTTGTCCTGCGCGTCAGGGGCGATCTTGATGTAAGTCTCGCGGCCACCGGCGGTGAGCTTATAGATCGCCCCTGGCTGCAATTGGATTCCAGCCTGGCGCAGATCGAGCTTGCCGTTATGGAGCGTCAGGCTTTTCGGCGCGTCCTCCTTGCCCATCTCCTTCAACTCGAGACTGTTGGCATGGTCGGCGAGAATGAAGGGGTGGGTATCGGCAACCACCTGTTTCACGAGATTGTCGAACAGCGGCCGGAACACCGTCGTCGCCGATTGATCCTGGGTCGTATTGGTGAGAACCAGTGGCTTCACGCCACAATCCAGCGTCTCGCGCTGAACCGACCCGCCTTCAACATCCGACTGGGACTGGCCGATCTTCACCACACCGCCGGAAATCGTCTCGCGGATACAGGAATCCAGATAGCTCACAACGGCATGTTTGCCCGGTCGCAGGTCGATGCTTTGCCCGGCCTTCAACGTGTCAAACGCGGCTACGCCGGAGACAGCGCTATCAATCTCTTCCACCATCGCGCCGCTGCCAGCAGCCGTCGCCACCGTGGTGCCGAGCGAATTCGCAGCAAGCAGCGTGCCTGCGATGATGCAAACGTTAACAATACGGTTCATTTACTTTCCCTCACCCCAGCTTATCTGCCGCATCGGCAGATATCGCTTCACTCTCGCAGCTGCCCTCAGATGCTGTTGCCGCAAGACGAACTAAATTTGTGATATCGCAACTCATCCCGCAATGGTGGTTCTTGTGACCCCAGTCACTGCCAATATTAACAGAATCAGTTAAATCCCATCGGCATCGGCGAACGAAAGATTAGTCGCATTTGGCGAAAATTCGTCAGCCGGAAACTGGACAAGGGTATTTTTATTGGTAGATTGCCGGTGGGCATGATGTGGGGCCACATCATGTGGGGCACTATCCATTTGGTATAGTTTGAGGGGATCATGCGAAAAATCTTGTCGCAGACCCGCAGGGCTGCCTATGTGGCAGCTCTGGCCGGGTCTTTTGTACCTTTTCTCAACGTAGCCGCCGCTCAGGCGGATGATGAAGTTGAGAAGAAAATCCGTGAAGAAGTGAGCCGTCGCGTCAGCGATGCGGTCTCGAACCGCATCGGCGATCGTCTGTCGGGCGGTGTGCCGACCGAGGACACGCTGGCCAACAGTTTCTGGGTCACCACCAGCTACAATGACTTGGAGAGCGATCACCAGGGGCTGTTGGAACATGCCGGCATGCGGTTCCAGTCTGATGTGGTGAACGTGACCTTCGGCGGCGACCATCGCTTCGGCGATTCATGGTTCGTGGGTCTGTCGGGGTCCTATACCCATGCCGATACGGACAGCAAGCCCATCGGTGGCGGTTCGACGACGCAGTCGGAGAACAACTCCTACACTGTGTCGCCTTATGCGGCCTATGTTTTCGATCCGCATTTCTTTGCCAGCGGTCTGTTCAGCTACACGTACTCGAATTCCGAAAGCAAAGACGACTTCACCGGCAAGACCAATGATAACAGCGAGACCTTCGCAACCGAGCTCGCTGCCAATACGGTCTGGAGTTTCGGCAACTGGCTGCTGAAGGGCAAGGCTGGCTGGCGTTTCAATGACGCCCATCTCTTTGACATTGACGATGGCAATGACGACTTTGTCGCCAATTCAGCCGTCGTGAATGCCGAGGTCGGCTATCGGTTCGATCGGTTCCTGCCTTATTTCCAGGCCCAGTATGAACATATCTGGCCGGAGAAGATCCAGGGGGCGAAGTCGCCCGATCCGGACTACGTCTTCCTCACGGCCGGTGTTCGCGCAGCCATCACCGACAATATCGCGGCGGGTGTTTCGGTGAAGGCCGAAGTCGCCAATCGCGAGACCAACCAGTTGGGCGGTGCGGCCGAATTCCGCATCCGCTTCTGACGACGTGGAGGAGTGCCGGGGGCCCGGCACTCCTCTTGCGTTAGCTGGTTTGTGACGCGCATGCTGATGGGACGGTGGCGCGGCAATGTTCCTCGACGGTAACGTCTAGCGAGGTGAGGTTGCTATGATCCGTTTCATGCGGTTTCGTGCTTGCTTTGTGGCGAGCCTGTCGCTGGTTTACGCTGGCCTGCCAATGATGGCGCAGGCGCAAAGCGTCGGCGACCAGATCAACAACACGGTCAACAACAATATCAGCGGCACCGTCAGTAATGCTGTCAGCAACAGCATCACCGAAAGCGTGGTCTACAGCCAGGCGCGCCTGCAGGTAACGGTGCCATTGCTCCGTTTCCAGCAATCGGTGATCGACAGTGGCGGCAACCATCTGGCACTGCGCGCTGATGACGGCTCGATCCGCGTCTGGAACCTGCAGCGCGGCAACCAGGGTCGGCCAATTACCGGTATTCCCGGTGGTGCAGTCTTCACACCTTCGGCTGATGGCAGCCTGCTCATCGTTGCGACCGGCGCCGGCCAGATCGATCTGCGCGATTCCCAGAGCGGCCAATCCATGGCCCGCTTCACCAGTCCGGTTGGCGCGGTTGGCGTCATGGCGACCACGCTCGATGGCCAGGCCTTGCTGGTCGACCATCAGAACGGCTCGGTCGACCTGCTCAGCCTGCCGAGCGGCAGCAAGATCTGGTCCGTCAGCGCCGGCAAGGCGGCGGTTGCCGCCGTTTCCATCGATCAGAAGAACGGACGCGCTGTGCTCGGATTGCAGGATGGCACGTTGACGGCGCTCGATATCAAGTCCGGCAAAGCAACGGCGCTGGGCACCATCGGTGAGCCGGTGCTCCTGGTGAAGGCGGCCGCCGATGGCCTTGCCGCCGCTGCTGTGGGTGCCTCAGGCGCCGTGAGCCTGCTGTCCGCCGGCGGTAAGCCGCGGCCGGCGGCAAAGCTACCGGTCTCCGGGGCTTTGTTGGCGATCGGCCCGTCACTGGGGAGAGCGGCCATTGCTTCGGGCAAGCAGATCTCCATCGTCAATCTCGCTTCCGGACAGAATGACGCGCAATTCGATGCCGAGACCGACAAGCTCATTGGCGTGCAATATGACGACATGACCCAGCGCCTGATCGGTGCGACGTCAGATGGCAAGCTGCTGGTTTGGGACACAGCGACGCGCAAGCTGATGCTGCAGATCTATATCACGCCGACCGGCTGGGCCTTGGTCGACAAACAGGGCCGTTTCGACGGCACCGCGGACGGGCTGCAAGCGGTCAACTGGTCGGTCAACAAGCTCAATTTCCCAATCTCTACATTGCAGCAGGCCTTCGCCGATCCGGGGTTGCTCGCGGCGGCCCTGAAGAAATCCGCCCGCGCGCCGCGCGCCGTGCCGAAGAGCCTGGAAGAGGGCCTGCCGGTGCCGCCGAAGGTGGAGATCGAAGCGGTGCCCGGCGACAAGGCCGTCGGCAAGCCCTATCAGCTGATCGTCGTTGCCGAGGATCAGGGCGGCGGTATCAAGGATGTCCGCCTCTATCATAACGGCAAGATTGTCAATGTCGGCGCCATCCTGGAACAGAAGGATGCCAGCGCCAATGGCAAGCATATCCGTGTCGTTGGCTACAATGTCTGGCCGACTGCCGGGAGCAATACGTTCCAGGCAGTGGCCACAGGCGCGCTCGACAATGAGGGCGAGAAGGCGGAATTGCGTGACACCTTCAGTGGCCAGCCCGGTGGCGGCGTCCTCAATATCGTCGCGGTCGGCGTGTCGAAATACGGCAATCTGCCGGCGGTCGATCAGTTGAAGGTGGCGGCGAGTGACGCCATGGCCGTATCGGCGACGATCGGCACCCAGGCAAAGCCGGTTTTCCGCAGCATCAACAATGTGCAACTGACCGACGGCCAGGCGACACGGGCCAATATCCTCAAGGCCCTACAGACGCTGAAGGGCAGCAAGCCTGAGGATGCGATCATGCTGTTCTTCTCGGGCCATGGTTTCGGCAACGAGGATGATTGGTATTTCATTCCGACCGACGGCACGCTCGATGATCCGAAAACCTGGGTGAAGGCTTCGGAAATCCGGGCAGCGCTGGAAGGAGCCGGCGCACAGCGGGTCTTCGTCGTGGTCGATGCCTGCTATTCCGGCGGCACGGTCGACAAGTTCAATGCCGTCACCAGCTTCATGACCCGCTTCCTGGAAAATGGCCTGCGCGGCGCCGGCGTGCAGGTGCTAACAGCCACGCGGCGTGACCAGCTGGCACCTGAAAGCGCATCGCTCGGCTATGGTTTCCTCACCTATGTGCTGCTGCAGGGCCTGAAGGGTGATGCCGACAAATATCCGAAGGACGGGGTCGTGACCTCGCAGGAGCTGGCGCGCTACGCTTATGACGTGCTGCCGCAGCTCTTCCTGCAGCAGCGCGAGCGCGCGCCGCGTGCGTTCCAGCAGAGCTACGGCGATGCGGTGCAGGAGCCGGCGGTGTACAGCCTCGGCGCGGATCTGGCGCTGGGCACCGTTCACTAAGCCGTCATGGACAGGTGCTGGCGCCGATAGGCGCTTGAACGGGGACGATGTTTTGCTGCAATTGCGGTGGGGATTGGTTAAGATCGAGCCACA
>DATMUQ010000286.1:0-8821 GCA_035563795.1 Terriglobales bacterium
GTCGAAAGCGCCGCGCGATACGGCGTCTTCCAGAACAAGCTCTATAACGACGAGTCGATCGCCGATTGGGTGACGCCGACAAGTACCTATGCCGACTCAATGCTGGCCGGCATTACCCACCTGACTGTCACGGTGACACCGAGCGTTGTCACCGTCTCCGGCATCGGCATGATTCAGGTGCAGGCGAAATATACCTTCACACCGATTTTACAGGGCATTACCTGGGGAATTCCCGGCACCATCACAGTGACGGCGCGACAGCCTTCCCAATAGAAAGCATGGCGGCAGATAAGCCGCCGGCAGAGGAGCGTAGGATGAAATTATTCGCTACTGCACTGGCTTTGGCTGTGGTGATCGGTGGGGCAGGGTATCTGGACGTCGCTACCGCGAAAACCAAGCCGCAGACGCCGCAAGATAACGCGGCATCGAACAACGCCAATACCAACTCCACCAAAAAGCCCGGCTCACAATGCGACAAGACCAAGCAGGCGACCGAGGACTACAAAGCCTGCATTGATGCCGCCGCCAAAGCGACGCAGAACAAGGGCAAGACGAAGAAGCAGGGGAACTGATCTCTTCGTCACCGGCACGGTTCCGCTGACGATCCCCGAACAGAACGCCCGCCGATAGCGGAATGCTGATGCCATCCACACGGATGGCCTGCGGCCAATCCGCTGGAACAGTCATCATCCGTTTATGAAAATGAGCGACGGCAGCCGGGCAGGGGTTAGTTCGCCGGCTTCTGACCGATCGCCGTCGTGCATGCGGAGGCAGCCTGCACGAGGCCCCAACCATAGACCGGGTCAAAGCCTGGCGCGCCGAGATCCGTGGCGGCATCGCGCATACGGCTGACATCGCCCTTGAACAAGGCCAGGGTCGCCGTCACGAAAGGTGCCGCAAATGACGTGCCGCTGTAATAGCCGCCGGCAGCCTTGGTGCCATGGGCCGGGATCCAGATATTGACGCCCGGTGCGGCAAAGGAAACGAAATTGCCTTTATTGGCTTCGGGCAGCACGCTGCGATGGTCATCGATGGCCGTCACGCCGATGACGCCGTCATAGGCCGCGGGATAGCGTTTCACGTCCTCGAGATGGTCATTGCCGACGGCGGCAACGATTTGCACGCCTTGTTCATTGGCGCGGCGAACCGCTTCTGCCATCAGATCATTGCCAGGACCGGACACCGACACATTGATGATCTTGACGCCCTGCTTGACCATCCAGTCCAAGGCCTCGACGAAACCGATCACGGTTGCCACCGGCTGGCCGGCCTGGTCTTCGCGGAAGATATTGGCGGCGAAGAGGGGCGTTTGCGGCAGCAGGCTGTTCTGGCCTTGCCCGACCAGCAGGGTCGCGATGGCTGTGCCATGATCCGTATCGGCGATCGGCGAGGAGAGCTGGTCAGAAAAATCGCTGGTGACGATCATCGCTTTGTCGAGCGACGCAATGTGCTGATCCACCCGGGCGTCGATGATGCCGATCTTGCTGCTGACCGGACAATTGACGGGGACGCTCGGCCAGTGGATGGCAACCTGGGCGAATTGCGGGGCGGCGATGCTGAAGCTGCCTTGCGGCTCATAGATATGATCCGCATCGATCGCGGTATCCGGGAAGGCAGTCTTCAGCGTGTTAATGCCGGTCTGTACCGGCATGTCCTTTGGCACCACCAGGCGCGCAATGGTAAAGCCGAGCCCCTGCATCGGCCGGGTTTCAAGCACTGAGAAACCGAGCTGCTGGGCGGCAGCGATGAAGCCCGGCGTTGCATTGGAAGCGATGACTTCACCTGCCAGCGCCCGGTCAGTGGTACGGGTCGCGCCGGCATTGCCCGGAACCCCGGCAATGGCACTAGCAGGCCGCGCCGCGGCAGCGGTCGTGCCCGAACCCGAATTGGACGTGCTGCCGCTGTTCGACGTGTCGGAGGTGCTGGTACCGCTGCTGTTGCCGCTCGTGTTTCCGTTGCCGTTATTCGAGTTGCCGTTGCTGCCGCCGTTGCCGTTCCCGTTGCCGTTATTGCCGTTGCCGTTCCCGCCGCCGTTGCTGTTACCGCTGCTATTACCGCTGCTGTTTCCGTTGCCGTTATTCGAGTTGCCGTTGCTGCCGCCATTGCCGTTGCCGTTGCCGTTATTGCCCTTCCCGTTGCCACCACCATTGCCGTTATCCTTGGCGACGGCGACGGCGACGGAGGTGAGGAAGAGGCCGTTCATCGGCAACGCCGTCAAAGCGACAGCAATCAAGGTGAGGCAAAGCAGGCGGACCGGCAGCCAGGGCCGGGCCTTCAAGAAAAACAGCGGGCGGGATGGGCGCCGGCGCATCAGGCGTTACCGGTCCAGATCGACCGTCATGGTCTGCCAGCCGCCATTCGGCTCCTGGCAGGCAAGGCCGCCGAGCTTCGGGCCGGAATTGTTTTCGGCGACGAAGCTGAATTCCGTGCACGGCACCCCGGAAGCGAGATTGAGGTGACGCTGCACCTTGATATAGCCCTGCAGGCCCGCAGCCTGGTCATTTACCTCGACTTGCTGAGAGGTACCGGTGAGCAAGGGCACCAGGGCCGTTTCCAGGGCGCGTTGTTGCGCCTCCTGCGGGCTGACGGTGCTGTTCAGGCCGGCCAGGTGGAGGTCGGTACCGGTCGTATCATGCGGCATGGTGGCGAGGCGGCTGCCCAGCAGGCCAATGCCGAGGCCGATCACGATCGCCGCGGCCGCCCGATAGCCACTGGACGGCCAGGCACTCGATTTCCGCGCTGCCGGTAGATTGAGTGTGGCGATCCGGCTGCTGCTGACATCCTCGGCATTCCAGGCGGCATAGGCACGATGCGCACTCTCGGTTCCCTGGCCCATATCGACGAGGATCGCCCGGAGTTCAGGATTGTCGCGCAGTTCCTGCTCAACCTCGGCGCGTTCCTTGGGATCGAGATCGTCGTCGAGGTAGCGCATCACGCGCACCAGCACATCCGTATCGGGCTCGTCGCTCGATGGCTTCGACCAGTTCGGCCGAAACACATTGTCGGCTGTCACACTGAGATTCGTCACGTCGGGTTCCTCATTTTTCGTCATCTTGCTTGTCGCCATCGTTGCGGGTCATGCGGCCCAACGCCCACCGTGCCCGCGCCAATCTGCTCATCACCGTGCCCATCGGTATCTGCAGGGCTTCCGATGCTTCCTGGTAGGTCAAACCTTGGCCCACCACCAGCATCAGGACCGCCCGCTGATCCGGCGGCAAATTATCGATCGCACGTTGCGCCCGTTGCAGGTCGCCACGCATCTCGATCTCTTGCTCGATCGTTGTGGATGCCGCGCGGTCACTTGCGCGGACAGCCGCATCGGTATCGAAATCAACCAGGCGTCGCGTCGCCGACTTGCGACGATCGAGCCAGGTCGTATGGATAATCTTATAGACCCAGCTGTCGAGGCGTGTGCCCGGGCGCCACTGCTGCCACTTCTCCAAGGCCTTGAGGCAGGCTGCCTGAAGAAGGTCTTCGCCTTCCTCGGCCGAGCCGGCCAATCCAATAGCGAAGCGCCGCAACCGCGGGAGCAACGTCACCATATGCGCTTCGAAATCGCGCCGTTCATTCATTCTACTGTCTCCCCGGCCGAGTAGTCGGCCCCGGGCCCAACACGAGCCGTCCCTTAAAGGACGCGTCAAAATTTATACTACGAGTGCGTGAACTCTATTGCCAGCCCATCTTGAAGAAGGGGTGACCTTCCAGTGTGCGTTTACGCACCAATCGGCTTGTGCATGCGGGATGCAATACATGCGAACGGCGGCGATAAGCGTAAGAGCAGGGACGATGGCCACCGATGCATTGAATCCTTTTTCAATGTGACGACCGACCTAATGGTGGTCTTTCTGATGCTCCAAGGTCGCACACTTTTTCCGATTCAGTGCTGTCAAGTCAAATTTGCGCCAAGGACGACACACTCATTTGTGAGTAACGGCTAAGATATGGGTAAAATTGTCGGAATTTGGGTGGGGATGCCTCGTTTTCGGGTCGGGCATATCTGACGGGCCGCAACCCTTGCGAGCTTCTTGTCAGATCGACGGAGGAAAACGCAATGGCGACCGACAATACCAATATTCCGCAGACGGGGAACAACGACGGCACGCAGCATGATGCCGGGCTGGAAGTGATCCAGCTGGCCGAGAACACCCCGCCGAGTGGACAGGGGAATCAGGGTAATGGCGGGCAGCCAGCCGCCAACCAGCCGGTCATCGCCGGCGTGCCCAATGGCGAGGTCCAGGTCACCATTCCCGCCGGCCAGACTGTCGTGCGCGTCCAGGTCGCTCCCGGCGAGACCATCGACTTGCCCTTTGACGGCCAGCTCGCGGCGAAATTCGGTCAGCAGGGCAATCTCGCCATCAAGCACGGCGACGTGACGATCATCCTCCTCGGTTATGCGGAAGCCAATCAGCAGGCCGGCGTGACGGTCAAGGACGACAAGGGCCAGGCCATCGACGTCGCCTCGACCATCGCCCAGACCGATCCCAATCTCGACATCCAGACCGCGGCCGGCCCGGCCGCCGGCCCCGCCGGCCCGCAGGGTGGTCACCTGTTCTTCGGCTTTGGCGGTGGCAACGGCCTTGGCGGTTTCGGTGAACTCAACGTCATCAACCCGACTGAGCTGCAGTACAAGCTGATCCAGCCGGATGAGACAATCATCGTGCGGGCACCGGAAACGCCGCCCAGCTTCAGCGTGACGGGTGACTTGGTCGTCAATGAGGACGATCTCCACAACGGCGGCGATGTCAGCTCGGAGGCCTTGATTCTCACCTCCAGCAGCGGCCCCAGCAATGCCTTGATCGATCAGCTGTCGCATAGCCCGACCTTCTCAGGCACCTATTTCACGTTCTATTCGGGTAGCCAGGGCAATGATCCGTTCGACGTGAACGATCACGAAAATGGCAGCCAGAATACGCCGCCTCTGCCGGACAATTTTGTCGACCAGAACGGTCACCACATCGACCAGGATCCCGAGCCGCTTTCGGTGACGGCGCATGTCACGGCGAATTTGAATGGCAATACCCCGGGTACGCTGACCTTCGACCACAATGGCGTCACGCCGGTGATCCAGCAGTTGAACACGCTGGGCCTGACATCACAGGGCCATCCGCTGTCCTATGAGCTTCTGCCGCCCGATGGCGCTCATGGCGAAAGCGTTGTCGCTTATTATACGCAGACCTATACCTACGGCGAACAGACATACAGCTATAACGTGATCGTCTTCAGCCTGGAGGTCGATCAGGTTTCGTCCTCGACCGGCCAATTCGACGTCACCTACACGCTGTATGGTCCGCTCGACAATGCGCCGCACGGTGCGGCCGATACGGGTGCACAAGGCAGCGGCGCCGCCGGTGAAGATATCTTCTTCCTCGATACCACGTTCTTCGTGAATGACTCCGCTGGCCACAGCACCGAGAGCACGCCGGGCCAGATGGTATTCCAGACCGTCGACGATGTGCCGGCCTTCGGCCATATGGAATATGGTCCGAGCGGCCAGCTCGAGGGCGCCTGGGTGCCGGTGCAGTACGATCCCGCCAACCTGACGATCGGTGTAGATGAATCTGCCGGCCAGCAGAGCACGCATTACACTATCAACAACCCGGACACTTCCACGGGTCAGGTGGCGGATCAGAACACCGACGACGCGACAACGTTGTTCACGCATGTCGGCAGCAGCTACAACTATGAGTCGACTTCGCTGCAGGCGGTGAACGACGTCGTGCATGACTCGTTCGCCAGCGATCCGCTGGGTGTGCTGAACAATATCGACCCGTCTTATTTCAACAATCCTGGCGACCACAGCCAGGGCTTCAACACCTATATCGATAGCGCCCAGACCTGGCTTGATGTCAGCTTCGGCGCTGATGGCGAGGCGGGCACCTTCACCAATACGGGCGAATATGTCGGCAATAAGGAAGCCGGGCAGACCGTCTTCACCGGCGACGGCGGGGCCTATGCGACGGGCTTCCAGCTCTATATGACCAGCAATCATGCGACGCTGGATAATGGTGGCTCACTGACGACCCAGGTCGAAACCAATCTGACCATCGGTGATGGGCTGAAGGTCTATGCCTACCAGATCGACGCAGACACCATTATCGGCATTGCCTATCCGCCGCAGGTGGAAGGTGATGCGGTCACCAATCTTGCCGCTGTTCAGGCCAATGGCATCCCCGTCTTCTCGCTGCATGTCGATCCGGAAACCGGCGCGCTGACGCTGACGGAATACCACCAGATCAACAACCCGCTGGGCGGCGACGCGTCGAACGACACTTACGCCAATGACGCGATCCAGCTGCTCGACAGCCTCGGCGACCAGTTTGTCTTTGTCCGCGCAACTGATTTCGACGGCGACTATGTCGATGGCGGCCTCGCTGTTTCATTTGTCGACGATGCGCCTTCTGCGGCGATCGTTACGAATACTGAGAGCGGTGTGACAATCGACGAAAGCGCCGGTCAGCAGGCGGACGACCAGGCGGGCGCGGCGCCCTTCGCCTATGGCACGGCACTGGCTTGGGGCACCAGCTCCGGCCCGGTGGTCAATGTCTCGGGTTCCAGCTATGGCACGGACGGCCCCGGTACCACGGTGCTGTCGCTGCACCCGTCTTCGGCGGGCGTGGATTCCGGCCTGATCGATACGGCGACCGGCCAACACATCTACCTCTATCAGGATGGCGACAATGTCGTCGGCCTGGTGGGCAGCGGCGGCGTTGCGGATCCCCATGGTGCGGTGGCGATTGCGGTCTCCATCGACCAGGCAGGTGACCTCACCACGGCGGAATATCGCGCCCTCTATCATGATATCCCGACTCAGGGCGATACCAGCGAAGGCGTCTCCATCGCGGACGGTGCGCTGCAGGCGACGGTGACGGTCACCGATAGCGACGGCGACGTCGCGACCTCGACCACTGATGTCGGCTCGCATGTGAGCTTCCTGGATGACGGCCCGGTGGCGGCGATCACCGGCACCGATACCGATGGTGTCTCGATCGACGAGAGCGCCGGCCAGCAGGCGGATGACCATGCCGGCCCGGCACCCTTTGCCTATGGCACAGCCTTGGCCTGGGGCGTGACGAGCGCGCCGGTTGTTGACACTTCCGGTACGAATTTCGGTGCTGATGGAGAGAAGTCGCTGGTGCTGGCGCTGCATCCGTCTTCCGATGGCGTCGACTCCGGCCTGATCGATACGGCAACCGGCCAGCACATTTATCTCTATCAGGACGGCGACAATGTCGTCGGCCTGGTGGGCAGCGGCGGCGTTGCCGATCCCAACGGCGCGGTGGCGATCGCGGTTTCGATCGACCAGTCCGGCGACCTGACGGTCGCGGAATATCGCGCGCTCTATCACGATATCCCAACCAATGGCGATACCAGCGAGGGTGTCTCGATTGATCCAGATGCCCTGCAGGTAACGGTGACCGCAACCGACGGTGACGGCGATACCTCGCAAGCGACCACCAGTGTCGGCGGTTATGTCTCCTTCCTCGATGACGGCCCGACGGCGCATATCACGGCGGTTGCCGAGAGCGGCGTGACCATCGACGAAAGCGCCGGTGTCCAGGCCGGCACCGACGATCATTCGGGTCCGGCGCCGTTCGCCTATGGCGCTGCTTTGGCCTGGGGCACCAATGGCACGGCAGTGGTCGACACCTCGGCGACCAGTTTCGGTGCCGACGGCGAGAAATCGCTGGTTCTCGGCGTCCAGCCTTCCTCTGCAGGTGTGGATTCCGGCCTGATCGACACGGCGACCGGCCAGCATATCTACCTCTATCAGGACGGCGCCAATGTGGTCGGTAAGGTTGGCAGTGGCGGCGTTGCCGATCCCAGCGGCGCGATCGCCATCGCGGTCACGATCGATCAGTCCGGCGATCTGACGGTTGCCGAGTATCGGGCACTCGTTCAGCCGACCGGCACCCTGGGTGATACCAGCGAAGGCGTTCATATCAACAACAGCGCTTTGCAGGTTCTGGTGACAGCGACGGACGGCGATGGCGATACGTCGACTGCGACTGCCAATATCGGCTCGCATGTCACCTTCCTGGATGACGGCCCGACGGCAGTTGCCGACACCAACAAAGTCAGCTCTGGCGGCAGCGTCGGCGGCAATGTCGAAACCAATGACAGCTTCGGCGTTGACGGCAAGGACTCCGGCGGCGGCGTGGTTGGCGTGGCTATCGGCAGTGATACCAGCTCCGCGGTTTCCGGCAATCTCGGCGGCCTCGGCATTCCTGGCAGCTTTGGCACGCTGATCCTCAATGCCGATGGCAGCTACACCTATAATGCCAATCCGAATGTTGGCGGCATCGACCACTTCGTTTACACCATCAAGGACGGCGACGGCGATCTGTCGACCGTGACCTTGGATATCACGGTCAACAAGGTTGGCCCGGAGACCGACACCGAGAGTGTGACGGTCAACGAAGCGGCGCTAGATACCACCACGACCGGCAACGACCTTACCCATGGTACCATCACCGGCAGCAATCCGAGCTCGCCGGATGAAACCAAGCAGGGTCAGCTGGTCCTGGGTGCTGGTGTCACCGTCGTCGGCGGCAATGACCAGACCGGTAGCTTCGGCACCCTGCATGTCGGCAGCGACGGCAAATTCACTTACACACTGACCAGCAACGATCTGACCAATCCGCCAGCCAATAACGGCACCAACACCATCAATAACGCGGAAACTTTCACCGTCACCATCAAGGATGCCGACGGCAATACGAATACCGATACCATCACCGTCAACATCATCGACGATGTGCCCGTGGTTGCGGCCTCGGGCACGACGGTGAAGATCTCGGTCGACGAGACGCCGGGCAACCAG
>DATMUQ010000287.1:0-4397 GCA_035563795.1 Terriglobales bacterium
AACAATGCCGCCGTCGCCGCCCAGGCCTTCCGCGATTCCGGTGCCCAGCGCGTTGCCATCCTCGATGTCGACTACCATCACGGCAACGGCACGCAGCAGATCTTCTACGACCGCGGCGATGTCTTCACCATCTCGCTGCACAGCGACCCCGACCAGGAATTTCCCTATTACCTGGGCTATGCCGATGAGATCGGCCAGGGACCGGGCGAGGGCTATCACCTCAACCTGCCGCTGCCCTGGGGCACCGCCTGGGACCGCTACGAACAGGCTTTGCAGGAAGCGATGGCCCGGATCCGCGCCTATAAGCCGGACGTGCTGGTGGTCTCGCTCGGCCTCGATACCTTCGAGCAGGACCCGATCTCGCGCTTCAAGCTCAGGCATGACGATTATCTGCGCATGGGCGAGATCATCGCCAAGGCCGACCTGCCGACCTTGTTCGTCTTCGAAGGCGGCTATGCGGTGGAAGCGCTCGGCGTCAACACGGTCAATGTGCTGAGCGGGTTCGACGGCGCGGCCTGAGGTACAGCAAGAAGAGGACGCAGATGAAACTGATCGGCATGATCGGCGGTCTCTCCTGGGAATCGAGCGCCGAATATTACCGCGTCATCAATCGCGGGGCGCAGGCCAAGCTGGGCGGGGTCCATTCCGCCCGCTCGCTGATGCATTCGCTGGATTTCGGCACCATCGAGGCGATGCAGCATCAGGGCGACTGGGCCGCCGCCACCGCGGCGATGATCGCGGCGGCGCGCAGCCTGGAACAGGGCGGTGCCGATTTTATCATCATCTGCTCCAACACCATGCACCGCATGGCGGCAGAGATCGAAGCGGCCGCCGGCATTCCCTTGCTGCATATCGCCGATCCGACCGGCATCGCCATCACCGCCGCCGGCTTCCAGCGCATCGGTCTCCTTGGCACCGCCTTCACCATGGAACAGGATTTCTACCGCGCCCGGCTGGAGAAGAAATTCGGTCTCGAGGTGCTGACGCCCACGGCACCCGACCGTCATACCGTGCATGAGATCATCTATCAGGAACTGGTGAAAGGGATCGTCCGCGAACCCTCGCGCGAGGCCTATCGCGGCGTCATCACCCGCCTCATCGAGCGCGGCGCGGAAGCCATCATCCTCGGCTGCACCGAGATCATGCTGCTGGTCGGCGAAGCCGATGCCGCCGTGCCGCTGTTCGACACCACGACCTTGCATGCCGAAGCCGCGCTGGAATTCGCTTTGGCGTCAGACTGACACGAAACTCGGAATGGGGACGTCTGATTGGCCGGGTCAGATCCTTGGTTGCCCGAGCAGGCGCAGCAGCTGAGATCGAGCAGTCATCCCGGATTGGCTTAACCCGCCATCAACCTGTGTCATGCCAGGATCAGCAACAGGCTGATCAGCGCAGCAGCCGGTTGAGATCGCCGGCGGCGATGTCGAATTCCATGAATTCCCGCATGTCGGTCTTGACGACATTCTGCAGCCGCTGCCGGCCTTCATCGCTGCGACCGTCCAGCAAGGCCCATTGGCCGAGATAGAAATCGAGATCGAAATGCTGGTCGGCCTGGTCGTCACTGTCGCCACGCTTGGCGGCTTCGGTCACATCGGTGACCGAGATCTTGCCGAGATAGAAATCGATCATCGGCCGCGGCCAGTCGGTGGCGACACTGGCGCTGGTATTGTCCTGCTGGTCTTTCTTCGGCCCGGACCAATGGGCGGCGAAATCCGCCAGTTCCTGCTTCGCCTTGGCACGATCGCCGCTGCGTGCCTCGGCGATATAGAGCAGCAAGGCATCGAAGGGCTCGTCCGGCTCCAGTGTCAGCGCCTTGCGGAAATCCGTGGTGGCCTTGGCGGCATCCCCGGTCAGCAGATAGGCAGTGCCACGATTGGCATAGTAGACACCGACATCCGGCGCCATCTTGATGACGGCGCTGAAGCTGTCGATCGCCCTGGCGGCGGCGCCGCTGGAGAGATCGCACAGCGCCACGCCATTGGCGGCCTCGACATCGCTGGCATCGAGCTTCAGCACGCGTTCGAAATCGCTGCGGGCGAGATCGTATTTGGCCATGGAATGATAGAGGAAGCCGCGATCACGCAGCGCGTCGGTGGATTGCGGATTGATCCTGATCGCCGTCGAGAAATCAGCCAGCGCCTGGTCGTCGCGGTGGAGATCGCGATAGGCCTCGCCGCGGGCATTGACGGCGGCCTCGCTGCCCGGCTGCTTGGCGAGTGTCGCGGTGAGATCCTCGACCGCCTTGTCGTTCTGCTTCAGGGCACGATAGGCGAAGGCGCGGTAGAGCAACACGTCGGGCGAATAGGGGAAGTCACGCAGGATGCGGGTGAAGGCATCGACCGCGGCATCGAGATTGGCCGGGTCGTCATCGCCCCGCCGCAGGAAGGCTTGGCCGAGCAGATAGCGGGCCGGCGCGTAATTGGGATCGGCATCGACCGATTTGCGGTAATCGGCCAGCGCCGCATCGGCGTCGCCTTTGACATCTTCCCAGCTCGCCCGCAGCAGATAGAGTTCCGAGCTGTGCGGCAGGGTCTGCAGCGCGCCGGTCAGGTCCTGTACGGCGAGATCGGCCTTGTCGGCGGTGTAATGCTCATCCGCCGGATGGGCGGCGAGATAGGCGCTGACGGCAGGATCGGGCGGCAGATAGGGCGCGATCTTGTTGATGACGGCGGCGATCGGCACGGCGGTGCCGAGGAGATCGTAATAATTCGGGTCGTTCTTCGCCAAAGCGAGCTTGTCGGACTGATCGTTTTCCAACCCGTCGACACCGATGATGGCGATGGTGATGCCGACGACCGGTGGCCGGGAAGCCGGCAGATCCATGCCGGCAGCATCCGCGCCATCGGGCCGCAGCAGCAAGGGGCCGCCGGAATTGCCGGGCACCGTCACGCAATCATTCTGCCAGCCGGAATCATGCACCTGGCCGACCACCCGGCAATGCGGGTCCCACCATAGCCGGGTCAGCGGCTTATCACCAGGCAGGCCGATGCTGCTGATGCGGAGGCCGGTGCCCAGGCGGGTCAGATCGCGGGTGGTCATCGGGAAGAGATGGAAATAGCCGTAGCCGGTCTTCTCATCGCCGAGACATTTGTCGAGCTTCAGCAGCGCCCAGTCTTCCCAGCCGTTCTGCAGGATCGCCTTGGCGCGGATCTCGACCGGGCTGTCATCTTCATTGGGGACATATTGGCCCCAGACCACCGGACGGGCAGTGGTCTCGTCGGCGAATTGCCGTGCATCGTCGAAATCGGGGCCGACGGAACCCTGGCCGAGATAGAAATGCGCCACCGTCTTGTCGGTGATCTTGCCGCCGCCGCCGGCCACGTGATAGGCGGTCAGGACATGGCAGGGCGATACCAGGAAGGCGGTGCCGGCAACGGCGTCATCCGCCCCTTCATCCAGCACCATCAGGCCGACCGGGCCGAAGACACCGCCCTTGATCCGCTCCACCCCTTGCCGGTCGTCGCCGCCCAAGGCGACCGCAACAGCCGGCCGGCTCGCCAGCCCGGCGATACCGGCCACCGTCAGCAGGATGCCGATCAGCAGCGCCGCGGCGACGCGCCAGCTCCGCCAGGACGAGATGCAACCGGAAAGGCGGGGGATGGAAAGCGACGGACTGTAACCGGCCGGGCGGTTCGGGGATGCTTTGCTCATGGCGATATCGAACACGCGCCCGGAGGGAAGCGCAAGACTCCTGTGAGGGATCGCACATTTTACTTGGGAAGTTGTTGGCCCCGGGGAAGTTGACCTTGCCCGGCCCTGTCGGCGCGCCGATAGTACGGCCATAGGTTGCGGCGCGGGAGGCTGCGCGCGGCTTTGCCCGGATTGATCAACGCGGCTGATGGCTGAGGCGGAAGGTGATGATCATGGGGTTCGGACAGGTACTCTTGATGACGCGGCGGCTTGGACTGACGCGCGTGATCGCCGCCGGCATGCTCTCAGCCAGCGTTATTCTGATGCTCGGCCAGCGACCTTCCGCGGCAGCCAGTTTCGATTGCAGCAAAGCGACCCAGCCGCTCGATCAGCATATCTGTCACAATGCTGAATTGTCACATATGGATGAGGACCTCGCTGCTGGTTACGGCAAGGCCAAGGCGGCGCTGGGCCCCGATGGGCAGAAACTGCTGCAGGACAGCCAGCGTGACTGGCTCGCTTTCGCACACCGTATCTGCAAGACCCGGCTCGATGCCAAGACCGCCAAGGCAGTACAGCAGACCGCAGATGAATGCTTACAGACCGAATACCAGGAGCGCCAGGAGGATCTCGGCGGCGTGGTGAGCGTCGTCAACGGCTTCACCTTCCAGCGGGTCGATCTCTATGCCCTGGCGCCCGATAAGATCGATCCCGATATCCCGGCGGGATCGCGGGCCGGTTTCAGCTATCGCCGCATCAGCTTTCCG
>DATMUQ010000288.1:0-12357 GCA_035563795.1 Terriglobales bacterium
CCCGCCGATCTGCGATTTCTCCACAATCATTGGAAATCGCTAAAGGGGGAACGCATCGCCCCCAGCAGGGCGGATATTTATCCGGAAGATGTGAAGCGCATCTTGCCGAATCTCCTGCTGCTCGACGTGATCGGCACCGAAGCGCGGCTGAAGTATCGCCTGGCCGGCAGCGAATTCGTGACGGTCTATGGAGCAGAGGTGACCGGCCGGTTCATTGACGAGATGGATTTTGATGGCATCCGCGAACTGGTCCTCGCCGATTACCGGAAGGTGGCGAAGGAATGCATCCCGTCCTGGACGCGATGGAGTTTCATCAAGGATGACGGCCGTTGGGTCGCCTATGATCGTCTCGCCTTGCCGCTGTCTTCGGATGGCCTGACGGTCGACATGATCCTCGCCGGAATCGTCGGGGACGGGATTACCTCCGCAGCGGTTGTCAAACAGGCGGCGTTGTCCTTCCAAAAGTGATACGTTATCGTCTGAGCGCGAAAGCGGGAAATAGCTGGTTATGCTCGAGGTTGAAAACCGGATGTCGGAAGCTGGCGGGACCGGAGCTGTCTGGTTATCCGGCAAGGCACTGCGTATCGCGTTCGCGTTCGGCATCGCCATCGCGATCTTCGCCGCTGATACATTCAGCCCTCTCAAGATTGCGATTGCGGTATTCTATGTCGTTGTCGTCCTCCTTGCCGCGGATGTCTTTCGCGTGCCGGGCATTGTTGTCACGGCAATCATCTGCCTAGCCCTGACACTTCTCAGTTATCTGATCGAGCATGGCTTCGAGGAGCCGGGCGGGTCGTTTGTGCGCGCCGTCGTCAGCCTGTCGGCGATATCGGTTACCACGCTGCTCGCGGTTCGCAATCGCGCGGCAGCTTTGGCTTTGAGCGAGCGAAGCTATCTGCTCGAGCAGACCCATGACGCGATCTTCGTTCGTGACATGAATGATACGATCACCTATTGGAATCGGGGCTCGGAAGATCTGTATGGCTGGCTGCGCGAGCTGGCCGTCGGGCGGCAATCGCACGACCTGCTGCAGACGCGTTTCCCGGAGCCATTGGATGAAATTCGCGACCATCTGTTGCGTACCGGCCGGTGGGAGGGGCGTCTCGTCCATACTGACAAGTCAGGTGTGACACTCGTCGTCAGCAGCCGGTGGGTGCTCAATCGTGACGCGAATGGCCGACCGACATCAATCCTCGAGACCAATACCGACATCACCGAACGTAGCCGCGTGCAGGAGCAGCTACACGAGGCTCAGGTATCGCTGGAACATGCCGCACGACTATCGACACTGGGTGAGTTGACCGCCTCAATCGCGCATGAGGTGAACCAGCCCTTGGCGGCGATTGTCGCCAATGGCGAAGCCGGTCTGCGCTGGCTGAAGCGGCCGGTGCCGGGTCTTGACGAGGCGCGTGTGTCGATCGAGCGGGTCATCGCCGATGGCCGGCGGGCGAGCCAGGTGATTGCCAATTTGCGCCGGCTGGCAAAAAAAGGCGAGGAGACGCGCCAGCCGATCTCACTGAACGAGGTGGTGGAGGAAGTGCTCCTGCTTTTGCAGCAGCAGCTCTCGTCGCTGTCGGTGACGGTGGAGCGCGATCTGGAGGCATCCCTGAGCCTGTTGAGCGCTGACCGGGTGCAGATGCAGCAGGTCGTCATGAATCTGATTTTGAACGGGGCGCAGGCGGTGGCGGCTGCGGAGGCCGGCGACCGTAACCTGGTTGTCAGGACACGTACTGATGGCGAGAGCAATGTTTTCGAAGTCGGCGACAGTGGCCCCGGCATCACGCCCGAGATCATGGACCGCCTGTTCATGCCCTTCTTCACCACCAAACCGGAGGGGATGGGCATGGGGTTGTCGATCTGCCGCACAATCATCGAGGTGCATGAGGGGCGGATCTGGGCGGAGTCAGAGCCCGGCCACGGCGCCACGTTTCGTTTCTCCTTGCCGGGAATAGGCTGAAACCATGATCAAGAATCCGACCGGCGCCGGAGCCCCGGCAGTTACAACGGCACCGACCGTCATCGTCGTCGATGACGACGAATCCGTGCGGCTGGCGCTGGAAAATCTGTTCAGGTCCGTGGACCTGCATGTGGTCAGCTTCGCCTCCACGGCGGAGCTATTGAGATATCCCCTGCCGGAGGTCGTGAGCTGCCTGGTCCTGGATGTGCGCCTGCCGGGCGCCAGTGGTCTGGAACTGCAATCGCATCTCGGCAAACAGGGCCAGGCCATTCCCATCATCTTCATCACTGGCCATGGCGATGTGCCGATGTCGGTGCGGGCGATGAAAGCAGGGGCGGTTGATTTCCTGCTGAAGCCTTTCCGCGATCAGGATCTGCTGGATGCGGTTTCCAACGCCTTGGCGAGCGATCGCGCAAGACGCGATGCCGGCGCGGCAACCAAGGCGTTGCGTGCCGCCTATACACAGCTCACCGCCCGGGAGCGGGAAATCATGGGCCACGTCACGACTGGCCTGATGAACAAGCAGATTGCTGCAGAATGCGGTCTCAGTGAGATCACGGTCAAGATTCACCGCGGCAATATGATGCGGAAGATGGGGGCCGGCTCGGTCGCCGATCTGGTGCGGATGGCTGAGCTTCTCGGGCGGGAATCCAAGGGCTAACGGGCGCCGTGGAGAGGCGCGGCGATTGCGCAATATAAACCTCCGTATGATGGCCATCAGCCGGTAGAAACGGCACTATATCTCTGGAGAGGCAGCTTCCCGCCTCGCGCTGAAAGTCTTCGAAGGATTTGCATTGTGTCTCTTGCCGCGATGATCGCCGTCATCGACGATGACGAATCCGTCCGCTTTGCCGTTGAGAATTTAGTCAGCTCGGTCGGCCATGAGGTCCGGACTTTCGCTTCTGCCGAAAGTTTCCTGGCGTCGGAAGCGGCGAAGCGGACCAGCTGCCTCATCAGTGACGTGCAGATGCCGGGCATGCAGGGACTGGAGCTGCAGGAACTGCTGCGCGCCAAAGGACGCAATCTGCCGATCATCTTCATCACCGCCTTTCCCGACCCGGTCGTCCGCCAGCGTGCGCTCTCTGCTGGCGCCGTCGGCTTCCTTGGAAAGCCTTTCGAACCGGATGAACTGATCGGCCTTCTTGAGAAAGTCGTCGCGGCCTGAGTCCGCGTCTCATCCCCGCCTGCGCGCGTTCAACGCACGATAACGCCGCTCTTCTCTCGATTTCCACGTCACAAACGCGATAGAGGCTATCCGTGTCGTGGCTTCGGTCGATCTGGCCAAAGCTAGGTATGGCAAACCTATGTATGATTGTGGCAGCCCAAGTCTCGCCCGATATCCATCTCCAGCAGAATGCTTCGCGGATGCCTGAGATGCCGGCGTTATCAGCCGATGCGATGCGGCGACATGCGATCCCGACGATGCCTGCGATGATCCCGGTGGAGCAGAGACATGAGTGCGATCAACAATATGCCCGCGACGTCAACCGAACAGGGCTATCTTCCGTCGAACAGCAGGGAGACCGTTGCCGGTGCCTTGAATGGCCTGCTGGCCGATGCCTTTACGCTCTATATCAAGACGAAGAATTTCCATTGGCATGTCTCCGGCCCGCATTTCCATGACTACCATCTGCTGTTCGACGCACAGGCGGCGCAGATCCTGGCAGTGACCGATCAGATTGCCGAGCGGGTGCGCAAGAGCGGGCAAGCAACGCTGAGATCGATCGCCGACATCCAATGGCGCCGTATCCTGGCAGACAATGATCAGGACCATGTGGATGCGGTTGCCATGCTGCGGGAGTTGCGCAACGACAACGTCCTCATGGTGACGGCATTGCACCGCCTCAAGGAGCTTGCCGACGAAGCCAATGACAACGCGACCAGTGCCCTGGTGGACGATTGGACGGATCAGGCGGAGGAACGCGCCTGGTTCCTCTTCGAGGCCGGGGAAACCAAGTAATCCCTTTTTCTGCGGATAGAGGACTATGCATCATGGGTGTGGTCTTGCGGGATATTTCTCAGGAAACCTTGAAGCGGCTCCGGCTCTGGGCCGGCATGAACAGTCATTCGGCGATCAACTGGCAGCAATTCCATCTCGCTGCCGTCGAGTGGCAGGGCATTCTGCAGTTGATCAATCTCTCGCCCGAGATTGCCGGACGCGTTCTCGAAGTCGATGTCTATGACGATCTGAAGGAGGCCCAGGCGGCATTCCTTGAGGCCCTTGGACTGGTGCGCGAGATGGAGGCAATTTCGCAGCGCCTGGCCGGCTTTGCCGAGATGATGCAACGCGGGGCCTCTGATATCGAGGCACCCGTCGCCGGCACAGATGGCCCGCTCGTCAATTTCCTGGAGCGCCGTGCCGAACGACGCTCGCCGGACCAGATGATCCTCGATCTCATCCGGGTGTCGAACCGGCTGATGGAACGCTTTGCCGATTCGAACGAGGAATTCCGGTATCGCGCCGACCGGCTGAAGACCGCCCTCTGCCTGCTGCCTTGAGCCAAGACCACGTCGCCTGATTGTGCCGCCATTACCGATCGGCGGCAGGGACAACGGTCCCACGCAGGATGCCACTGCCGCTCACGATCGACAGTGTGAGCGATTTGCCGACCACGTCATCGGTCAGATAGCGGTGCAGGTCGTCGATCGAGTAGATCGGCCTGTCCTCGATCGCGAGAATGACATCGCCTTTCTGTAGCCCCGCCTGGCTGCCCGGACCGTCGGCCATCAACTCGGCAATCTGCACGGCGGTGCCGGCTTCGCGCTTGAGCGCGCGGGCGAGCCGCGCATCCAGCATGATCGTCTGTGCCGCCAAGCCCAGCACCGCACGCTTCACCCGCCCGTCGCGCATCAGGCGCATGGTGACATCAATCGCCGTGTCGATGCCAATGGCAAAGCAGAGCCCCTGGGCCTGGCCGATCATCGCGGTATTGATGCCAACCACGCGACCCTGTCCATCGACCAGTGCGCCGCCGGAATTGCCGGGATTGAGCGCCGCATCGGTCTGGATGACACTTTCGATCAACCGGCCGGAGGGCGAGCGCAGGGTGCGTCCAAGCGCGCTGACGATGCCGGCCGTCACCGTTGCCTGGAAACCGAGCGGATTGCCGATGGCAACCACCAGCTGGCCGACTCGCAGGCGGGCGGAGCTGCCGAGTTCAGCATAGGGAAAACCGGTGCCCTCCAGGCGTAAGACCGCCAGATCGGTTGCCGGATCGTCGCCGACGAGGCTGGCGGCAAATTGCCGCCCGTCGGTCAGCCTGGCCGAGAGGCGCGCCGCCCCGGAAACAACGTGACTGTTGGTCATCAGATAGCCGTCGGGGGCGTAAAGCACACCCGAACCGGTGCCGTTGCGCGGGCCTTCGGCGAGAAAATGCACGACCGCGGGGCCGACGGTCTCGAAGGCATTGGCAACGCGGGCCGAATAGGGGTCCAACATCTCGTTGGAAGGAGGGGGAGCATCGTAGGGCATGAGCGTGACATGGGGGCTCGCTTGCTTGGCTGCAAGATGGTGCCAGCGGTCATAAAAACGCTGCATTGCATGGGGTTATTCTGCAGCGCTTGTCCGTTTCGATTTTTACGCGCTATATTTTTCGCGATATAGCGTGCGACGCGCGCTGGCACGATCATTTGGTCCCGGTTTTCCCTTTTGCCACGAAGGAGTTGCTCTGATGGATCCGAAGAAAACGGCTGTCGTCCTGATCGAATACCAGAATGATTTCACCTCGCCCGGCGGCACCCTGCATGACGCGGTGAAGGGTGTGATGGCGAGCACCAATATGCTTGCCAATACGGTGGAGACGGTGAAGCAGGCGCGGGACCTTGGCGCCACCATCGTCCTCGTGCCGATCAGTTTCACCGACGACTACCGCGAACTCGATCCCAACCCCTATGGCATCTTGAAAGGTGTCGTCGACAGCAAGTCCTTCCGCAAGGGCAGCTGGGGTGCCGAGATCGTCGATCCGTTGAAGCCCCAGGCCAAAGATATCGTCATCGAGGGGAAGCGCGGTCTGGACGGGTTTGCCAGCACCAATCTCGATTTCATCTTGCGGGCGCGCGGCATCGAGAACATCGCCCTCGGCGGCTTTCTCACTAATTGCTGTGTCGAATCCACCATGCGCACCGGCTACGAGAAAGGCTACCAGGTAGTCACGCTGAAGGATTGCACCGCCACGTTGAGCGAAGATGAGCAGCGCTTGGCAATTGAGAAGAACTATCCGATGTTCTCGCGCCCGCTCACGCACCGGGAATTTCTCGGCGAACTGGCTGGTGGCGCGGCGGGGGGCGATAAGTCCCGTGGCTATGCTGCCTGACATTCAACCGTTGTTTGTTGAGAGGCCGGGCGCATCGTGCCCGGCCTTTTTCCTTGCGTCGCTAAGCCCTTGCGCAACCTCGACCCGACACATAGGTTGACGAATCCTTAGCCTTTGCCAATCAGGCTGATCGCCATGTCGGATAGTGCTGCCAGCTCCCACCCCCGTACTCGGCCGTATGCGCGGACGAGCGATCACGCCGTTTTCTTGAGCAAGGCGATGTTGTCGACCCAGCGTTTCTATCAGTACTGGGAAGCCAAGCGCGGCATTCGGACGATGCCCTCCCGCGCGGATATCGATCCCTGTGAGATGAAGCCCTGGTTGGCAGGGATGCAACTGGTCGACGTCTTCCATGATCCGCGGCGCCTGGTCTACCGCCTGGTTGGCCAGGTCGATGTCGATTTCCGCGGCTACAACCCAACGGGGCGGACAGTCGAAGAATGCTGCGTCGGCCAGAGCAAGGCGGAGACCCTGACCAATTACGACATCGTCATTTCCCAACATAAGTTCGTCTATGATTTTGCCGACTATGTCAGCGCTTCCGGCCTGATCCGCAGCCAGGAATGCATCCTGTTGCCGTTGTCGGATGACGATCGGCTCGTCAACATGGTCATGACCTTCGCCGAGGTCGGCCCGACGCGTTGAGCCCGTCTGTTCAGAAGCTGTCGGCATCTGAAATCCCCTAAGCATCAGTAATTTAACATTTTTATCCGGCGCAGGCTGAGCGCGTTCCGGTTCACCGCTTTCAGGCTGGCCATGAACCGGCGCAGCTCTTACAAGAGGAGCCGACCGAAGCCGGCCTGTCGCCGGCGCTTGAACCGCGTTGAGGTAGCTATGCTCCGTCCAGTCGCCCTGCATGATCTCACCAAGCTGAGCGCCCCGGAGCGCGCTGCCTTGCTGATCCGCGCCGAAGAGGATCTCTCGCTCTATGTTGAACGGGTGAAGCCGATCCTGGCCGCCGTGAAGGCCGAGGGCGATGCGGCCCTGGTGCGCTTCGCCCAGCAGTTCGACAAGGCGCCGGCAAACTTCACCGCCGCTTCCCTGAAGGTCGGCAAGGCGGATATCGATGCCGCCTTCAAGACCGTCTCCCCCGAGGTGATTGCCGCCATCGAATTCGCCGCCGACAACATCCGCCGCTATCACCAGGCGCAGATGCCGGAAGAGATGTGGATGAAGGAGATTCAGCCGGGCGTCATGACGGGCGAGCGCTGGAACGCGATTGATTCCTGCGCCTGCTATATCCCGCGCGGCAAGGGCTCCTTCCCCAGCATGGTGACCATGTCGCTGATCCCGGCGGTGGTGGCCGGCGTGCCGCGCCTGATCGTGCTGACCCCGCCGGGCCCCGACGGCAAGGCCGATGCCGCCACCTTGGTCGCAGCGCGCATCTCCGGCGTCGAGGAGATCTATCTGGTCGGCGGCTCGCAGGCGATCGCCGCCGCCGCCTATGGCACGGCGACGGTGCCGAAGGTGCATAAGATCGTCGGCCCCAGCAACTCCTATGGCGTGGCGGCCAAGCGTCTGCTGAGCGACGTGATCGATCCCGGTTTCATGGCCGGTCCGTCGGAATCCATCATCATCGCCGATGAGACGGCGGACGGCCGCCTCGCCGCCCTCGATCTCCTGATCGAGGCCGAGCACGGGCCGGATTCCTCGGCCTTCCTGGTGACCAATTCCCGCAAGGTGGCGGAGGCAGCCATCGCCGCCATTCCCGATTTCTACAAGCAGATGTCGGAGACGCGGGTCAGTTATTGCGACGAGGTCTTGAGCGGCAAGCGCGGCGGCGTGGTGCTGGCGCCGGACCTGCAGGGTGTTTTCGACTTCGTCAATGATTACGCGCCGGAACACTTGATGGTGCATGCCAAGGAGCCCTTCGAGCATCTCGGCAAGATCCGCAATGCCGGCGAGATCCTGCTCGGTGCCGAGACGCCGAACACCCTCGGCAATTACGTGCTGGGTCCCAACGCCATTCTGCCCACCTCGGGTGCGGCGCGGACGGCCTCGCCGCTCTCGGTCTTCGATTATCTGAAGCGCACCTCGCTCGCTTATGTGACGCCGAAGGGCTATCCGCAGATGGCGAAGCCGGCCAAGGCGCTGGCCGATTACGAAGGCTTCGATGCCCATGCCAATGCCGTCTCCGATCTCCGCCAGCAGGTTGTGCAGGGCAAGCGCTAAGCGATAGTCCACCGGTAACAGAAACAAGGAATTCACGCGTGACTTTGCGCGCAGCGTTGTTCGACTTCGACGGGACCCTGGTCAATTCCGATCCCGCGCATCTGGCAGCCTTCAATGAACTGCTGGCGCCGTATGGTCGGCAGATGTCGCAGCATCATTACGACAGCGAAGTCATCGGCCGCAGCAATGCCGAGATCTTCACCAAGCTGTTTCCCGAGGCGGATGCGGCGGAGGTGATCGCGCTCGGCGACGAGAAGGAGGCCGCCTATCTGCGCCGTGCCGATCTGGTCGAGGTGCGGGAAGAGGCGGAAGCCGTCTTCCAGCGTCTCAAGGCCAATGATATCCGCATCGCCCTCGTCACCAATGCACCGCGCGATGTCGTCATGGGCCTGACGGCGCGTTTCGGCCTGCTGCCTTATTTCGATGTGACAGTCACGGTCGATGACGTTGACCGCGGCAAGCCGCATCCGGATCCCTATCTCCAGGCGCTGGACAAGCTTGGCCTGCAGGCGGGCCAGGCGATCGCCATCGAGGATTCGTTGCCCGGCCAGCGTTCAGCCGAGGCCGCTGGCCTGCCGGTTCTGCTGCTGCCGCCTGCCGCCCATGGGGTCGATGGAAGTCCGGCCCGATCGGCCATTACCAGCCTGCATGGCGTGCTGGAAAGATTTGGCCTCTGAACGGAAACAGGGCGGATGATCCATCGATCATCCGCCCTGTTTGTTTCAACGCCACGCTTTCTTAAAGGGGCGTCGGATCGATGAAGCGTTTGATCACGTTCTCGGTGATGCGGCTGACATTGTTGTCATAACCGTTATGGGCGAGGCTGCCCGCCCAGGAGATCGAGCTGGTCGAGAACACACCGCCGCCATTCGGCGTCTCGAAGAAGGTCATGTCACACCGCACCATCGGGCAGTTCTCGCCATTGACGGCAGAATGGGTGTGGTTGAACTCTTCCTTGACCCAGTGATAGCTGGCGGGAAATTGCGAGGCGATGGCGACGATCAGCGTATGCGGCGGTGTGCCCAGCAGCGCATCGGCGCGGTCGATCTCCCAGCCGGCGGCACCGCCGCCGATCAGGCCGAAATCGCCGATCTTCTCATCCTTGCCCACCCCGTCGAAGATGAAAGCGGCGCGGGGATCGAAGCTATCCGGTGTGCGGTCATACCAGCTCGAGATATCGAAGCCCTGGGCGGTGAAGCCGGTGCCGACCAGGCCCTGCGGCGGCTGGCCGTTGCGGCGCCAGAGACCGGAATATTCCCCGGTGAAGCTCATATAATATTCACCGTCTTCGGAGATCCAGCCGCGCATGCCGTCTTCGGCACGCCGATGCTCCATGACGCCGGGCAAAGTCGGATGATAGGCGACGCGCCAATAGAAACCATTGGCGCCGAGATAGATCAGGCGCCCGCCTTGATTGGTGAAGTCGCGGACACTCTGCATCATCTTCGCGGTGTAGTATTCGGGATGGGTTCCCGTCACCACGCAGCGATAGCGATTGAGCAGCTCGGCACCTTCTGCCTCCATGTCGTCATCGGTGATGACGTCATAGGCGATGCCCTTCGCTTCCAGCCAGCCGGTGATATGGGTGTCGGCGTTGAACTGCCACAGCTCGGCGCGCGGCCGCATATTGATGACGGGCCGCAGGCGCGAGGAATAGCAGACGCCGCTGCCATCGGTATGGCTGTCATAGGTCGACAGGCCGAAGCTAAAATTCTCTTCGAGATAACGGTCCCCGGCGCTCAGTGTGGTGAACTTGCTGGTCGAGAGTTCGTCGAAGGTCCAGCTGGTCGCCATCTGGTGGTTGGAATAAGCGAGATAACTGGCAGTCGGGATCAGCAGGGCGACCGGCGCCGTTGCTTTGCCGCGCGGCGGACGGACATAGAAGGGGATCATGTCGTCGATCTCGCCGTCCGGTCCTTGCTGACGCAACTCGGCGCAATAGATGCCGCTCTTGAGATCGGCCGGGATCTTCAGGGTGAAATCCGTTGCCCAGCCGCAATCATAGAGATCGTCATCGTGGAAATGGATGGCGCCGTAATGGGCGGGTTTCGCCTGCCAGTTCATCTCGCTGGCATCCCAGTTCCAGCCCTTCATGGCGCGGGTCGGCAGGTTGACGGTATAGCCGTGCCGGCCATGACCGGAAACGTCGACGATTTTGGTGCCGGTGACATCCTGCGAGAAATCCCAGGCGGCGATCGCCGGCGCCTTCGGCGCGACACCCGGCTTCAAGGCAGCAAGCGCTGCCGCATCTAGGGCCGCACCCAGCACCCGCGGGGTGTCGATCTTGCCGTTGTAATGGGCGCTTGCGATGTTGTCGTCGACCCAGGCGGCAATCAGGAACTTACCACCCTTGCCAGCCTGCCTGCCGAGGGCAAGCTTCGTTTCCGCCATTTCCACCCGGGGTTGGCGCGGATAATCGATCTGCCGGTCCTGGCGCAGGGTGATCTGGCCGCTGGCGAGATCGCAACTGACGGCAACATGGTACCAGTGGCGCGACAGCAGCGGCGTTTTCAGCCGCAGCGGCGTCGCATCATCGATCCGGAAGCTGAGATGGCCTTCGGCATCGAGATAGAGCGCATAGCCGCGCTGGGTATCGACGTCGAAATTGCCGAGGATGGCTTGGACCTCGCCATTACCCGGCAGGGTCGGCCAGATCATTGCTTCCAGCGTGAAGCTGGGCTGGGCGAAGGCTTCCACATCCTCGATGACGGCATAGGAGCCGTGGCGCATCGGCTGCCAGCGGGCGGTATAGGAGCCATCGATCGGTGTCTTGACCGGCTCGGTCTTCAAGCCTGGGCCATCCTCGGTGTCGTCGCCGCAGATCAGGCGGACGATGCGGGCAGAATACCTGCCGGGCAGGGGAGAGCTGATCTTGAAGGCGATGTCATCGCCGGGGGCAACGCTGACCTTGTCGGTATAACCGAGAATCCGTTTCGGCAATTTGCTCATGGACGTGATCTTTCCGGTGACGTGGTCTTTCCGGTGTGGAAAGAAAGGCGCCGTGGCGGCGCGACGTGACGTTTCAGCCGTGCGGACTAGGCGATCGGGCAGTCTTCGCCGGCGACTTCGCGCCACCTGGCACGGAAGCAGGCCCAGAGGGCATCCTCGTAACGGTGATAGGCCGTGTCGCCAACCGTCACGGCCATGCCACGGCGTGCACCGAAGCGACCCAGGCGCCATTCCTTTTCCGGCACGGTGCAGACAATGATGTCGCGGTCCCGCACGCTGCCCCAGCGCAGGCGCTGCAACAGTTTCTGCAGATCCGAACTCGGATATGGATTGAGCGGATTGGCCTTATAGGCAGCCGCGAGATCCGCTCGGCTGCGGTCGATCTTGAACACGTTTCCTCTCCCCTGACTGCAGGCTTATTTCCTTGCTTGCAGGGCATCATAGAGAGCGAGCAGGCCCTCTGTCGATGCGTCACGTTTGGCGCCGGTACCGGAAAGAATATCGCCGGCCAATTGTTTGCCGAGTTCGACGCCCCATTGGTCATAGGAATTGATGTTCCAGATGATGCCCTGCACAAAGATCTTATGTTCGTATAGGGCGATCAGCATGCCGAGATGATAGGGGTCGAGCTTGCAGATGAGGATGGTGTTGCTGGGACGATTGCCGCTGAAGGTGCGGAACGGCACCAGCCGCTCGATCTCGCTCGCGGCGATACCGGTCTCAGCCATATCACGGCGCACTTCATCTGCTGTCTTGCCGAGCATCAGCGCCTGGGTCTGAGCCAGGCAATTGGCGGCGAGCAGGCGATGATGATCGCTGAAGGGACCTTCGTCCTGCGCCGCCAGAATGAAATCGCAGGGAATGAGATGCGTGCCCTGGTGGATCAGCTGATAGAAGGCATGCTGCCCGTTGGTACCGGCCTCGCCCCACAGGATCGGACCGGTCTCGGTCTCGACCGGCTTGCCG
>DATMUQ010000289.1:0-5054 GCA_035563795.1 Terriglobales bacterium
GCGGCGGCGGCGGAAGTCGCCAAGACCGGCAACACCACCCAGCGTCTGCTGCAGGCCGCGGCCGAGCAGCAGGCCGGCCTTATGGTGATGGGCGCCTATTCGCATGGCCGCTTGCGGCAGATGGTACTGGGCGGTGTGACCCGCGACATGATCCATCATGCCGGCCTGCCGGTCCTGTTGGCCCATTGAGCGGAGCTGCCATCATGTCGGCTCAGCCAAAGGCCTCTTCTCCAGCTGCTCTGCGCACCATCCGCCTGGAGCTCGCGCGCATGACCGGCTTTCCCGAAGGCAGCAACCAGTGCGGTTATGAATTCACCGCGCCGCTCGATGCCGAGGGGCATCTCGATCTCGACAGCTTCAAGCAGCATCGCGACAAATGCCGGGTGCACCGCTTCTGGGCGGGCGAGAAGACCCAAAGCGGCGCGTTGCAGCATCTCGGCCGCGATCGCTGGGTGTTCTCCTATGAGCCCGGCAGCGATGATGACGAACCTGCCTTCCGCTTCGACCGCCATCGCTTCGTGCCGGGAGAATATGTCTCGATCACCGAGCATGACGGGGTGACGCGGCCATTTCGCATCGTCTCGGTACGGTGATCCTGGTCCGGTGTGGCTAGCGTGCCTGGAAAGCCGGAAACGGCGGGGATATGGTTAACGGAACCGGCGATTCGCCGGGAAACCCGGCGACTCGACAGAACGACTCGACAGCCCCGGTCCCGGGGTATATGGTGCCGCCGTCAGCTCGGTTGACTTTCCAGCGGCTTTGGTTCGGAAAATGAAATTCGGCGTTTTCATGATTGCGGTGGTTTTCGGCGCGGCCCTGGCGGCGGCGACGGCTTCTGCCTGCGGCTATCATGCAGCGTCGGTTTCTGCCCAGAGCAGCACGCCGGACAGCAGCCAGATGCCGACCACCGCGACCACTACCACGACCGGTAAAACCACCGGCGGGTGAGGCATTGCGGCTATAGGGATCAATCCGAAGGCCGCTCGATGCGGCCTTTTTCTTTATGTGCGCTTTTCGTTAAACGTGTTTGAGATCGATGAGAGGATGAGATGGCTTACAAAGTGGCAGTAGTCGGCGCCAGCGGCAATGTCGGCAGGGAAATCCTGCAGATTCTCGCCGACCGCCAGTTTCCGGTCAGTGAGGTTGTCGCCCTTGCTTCCGAACGTTCCGCCGGCAGCGAAGTGTCGTTCGGCGAAGACGATGTGCTGAAGATCCAGCGCCTCGACACTTACAACTTCAAGGGCGTCGATATCGTCCTCTCCTCGCCGGGCGCCAAGGTCTCGGCGGTGCATTCGCCGCGTGCCGCTGCTGCCGGTGCCGTGGTCATCGACAACACCTCGCATTTCCGCATGGATCCGGATGTGCCGTTGGTGGTGCCGGAAGTGAATCCGCAGGCGATCGCCGGCTATAAGAAGCGCGGCATCATCGCCAATCCGAACTGCTCGACCATCCAGATGGTGGTGGCGCTGAAGCCGCTGCATGATCTCGCCAAGATCAAGCGCGTCGTCGTCTCGACCTATCAATCGGTCTCGGGTGCTGGCAAGGAAGGCATGGACGAGCTCTTCAACCAGACCCGGGCGATCTATATGAACGGCGCCATCGAGCGCAAGAAGTTCACCAAGCAGATCGCCTTCAACCTCATCCCCCATATCGATGTCTTCATGGATGACGGCTACACCAAGGAAGAATGGAAGATGGCGGTCGAGACCCGGAAGATCCTCGATCCCGATATTCCGGTGACGGCGACCTGTGTCCGCGCGCCGATCTTCGTCGGCCATTCGGAAGCGGTGAATGTCGAGTTCGAACGCCCAATCAGCGAGGAAGAAGCCCGCAGCGCATTGCGCAACGCGCCCGGGATCACCGTCATCGACCACCGTGTCGATGAAGGCTATGTGACGCCGCAGGAATGCGCCGGCGAGGACGCTGTCTTCGTCAGCCGCCTGCGCAAGGATCCGACCGTCGCCAACGGTCTCAACTTCTGGTGCGTCTCCGACAATCTGCGCAAGGGCGCTGCCCTGAATGCCGTGCAGATCGCCGAAGTCCTGGTCGAGAAGCACCTCGCGAAGAAGGCCGCGTAAGTTCCTTCGACCTGTCTAACTTAAAAGGCCCGCCATCTCTGGCGGGCCTTTTTTCTGTCGCCGATCAGGTTCACTTGAATTCGAAAACGGCATCGATTTCGACGGAGACGCCGAAGGGTAGCTGCTTGACGCCGATAGCCGAACGGGCATGGCGGCCCTTGTCGCCGAAGACCTCCACCATCAGGTCGGAAGCACCATTGGCGACCTTGGGTTGGTCGGCGAAATCATCGGCCGAGCGGACGAAGACGTTCAGCTTGACGCAACGCGTCACCCGATCGAGATCGTCGATCGCCGCTTTGACCTGGGCAATGATGTTCAAGCCACAAAGCCGCGCCGCCTGATAGGCGTCATCGAGCGAAACCTCCTGTCCGACAGCGCCCACGTGATGAAAATTCCCATCCCAGCGCGGCACCTGGCCGGCGGTATGGATCTGATTGCCGGTGATCGCAAAGGGCATGTAATTGGCGACCGGGACGGAAGCCTGTGGGAGCGCGATGTTGCGTTCGGCGAGACGCGCCATGACCTGTCCAGTCATCTCTCCTCCTTTATCTAGTCTGTTGCGTGATCGAATGCGCGGTGGGCATGCGCGTTATTTCGCGAGAATGCCGGCGAGCAGGGGACGGTAGATGTTGGCACCGCTCAGGATGACGCCGACCTTCTTGCCGCTCATCTTGTTCCGCTCGTGCATCAGGCCCGCGAGGGCGACCGCACCAGCACCTTCCGCCATGTTATGCGTGTCCTCGTGATAGGCGCGGATGGCATCTTCGATCTCGTCATCGCTTACCTGGACGATGCGATCGGCACCCTGATGAATGATCGCCACCGGCTCCGGCTTCGGGACGCGGACGGCAACGCCGTCAGCGAAGGTCTGCGCGCTGTCGGTGGTGACCACTCTGCCGGCAGCGAAAGAGAGCGCATGCGCAGGCGCCTTCTCGGAGACGACGCCGACGATCCTGGTCTTGAGCTTCAGGAGGTCGCGGGTGCGGATGAGGCCGCAGATGCCGGAGCCCATGCCGATCGGCACATAGACCGTGTCGAGATCCGGTACCGCTGTAAACAGCTCCAGTGCATAGGTGGCGACACCGCGCATGAGCTCCGGCAGGAAAGGCTCGATGACGAAGAGTCCGCGATCGCGGCCGATCTGTGCGGCGATCTCATAGGCGGCCGAATAATCGCGGCCGGCTTCGATGAGCTCGGCGCCCAGCGCCTTCAGCGCCTTGTTCTTTTCCGGATTGTTGTTCTCCGGGACGACGATGGTGACCGCGAAGCCGGCCTGGCGGCCGGCGAAAGTCTGGCTGAGGCCATGATTGCCGGCGGTGGCGGTGATGATGCCGGTCGGGACCTTGCCATAGGCGCCTCGCTTCAGCGCATCGGCGAGCACGAGGCCGCCACGCATCTTGAAGGCGCTGGTCGGGAGATGGTTCTCATGCTTCACCCAGACCTCGGCGCCGGTTCGCGCCGCCAGCAGCGGCCAGGCGATCTGCGGCGTCGCTGGCACGACCTGCCGGACGATGCGCTGGGCCTCTTCCAGCTCCGGCAGAGAGAACAGGAAACGTTGCGGGTCAGCAGCAGGGGAGAGGGTCATCCTGAAAACTCCAGCTGGTAGGGCATGGCCGGTTGATCGGGGTGCTTTCAGGCTGGCTTGAGTTTTAAGTCCAAAAAATCAATAAATAGGCGATACATCATTCTGAAATGGAATGACTATGCAGATCCCTCGCCGCCTGCTGCCGCCCATCCAGGAGCTCCACGCCTTCGAGGCGGCCGCCCGCACCGGCAGCATTTCCGAGGCGGCGCGGGAGCTTGACCTCACCCAGAGCGCCGTCAGCCGGCAGATCAAGTCACTGGAGGACCAGCTCGGCCTCGAGCTCTTTATCCGCGAAAAGCAGCGCATCCGCCTGACCCTGGCGGGGCAGGGCTATGCCCGCGATATCCGCGAGGCGCTGCGGCGGGTGAGCACGGCATCGCTGGCGATCCGCGCCAATCCCTTGGGTGGCACGCTCAATCTCGGTGTGCTGCCGACTTTTGCGAGCCGCTGGCTGCTCAAGCATCTGCCCGGTTTCGTCGCGCGCTATCCCGGCATCAATCTCAATCTCTTTTCGCGGTCGGTGCCGTTCGACTTCAATCTGGACTCGATCGATGCGGCGATTCATTTCGGCAAGCCGGACTGGCCCGATGCGGTTTTCACGCCCCTGTTCGGCGAGGCGGTGCTGCCGGTCGGATCCCCGGAACTGATCGAACGCGCGGGGATCAACGCGCCGAACGACATCGGCGAGGCCCCCTTGCTCATCCTGCTGTCGCGCCCCGATGCCTGGGAAAGGTGGCTCGACCATCATGGCGCGCCGTCGGAAGGTGTCCATGGCATGATGTTCGATCAGTTCGAGATGTTGATCCAGGCCGCGCGACACGGCCTGGGGCTTGCCCTCATGCCAACATTTCTGATCGCGGAAGAACTCGCGGCAGAGAGCCTCGTGCCGGCCTTACCGCAGCCAGTCGCCAGCCAGCATCAATATCATCTGGTCTGTCCGTCCGAGCGCGCGAGCTATGCGCCGCTGGTTGCCTTCCGGGAATGGCTGGCGGAAGAAGTGGCGGGCATCTAGAGATCAATGAAGACCTTGCCGGCCCTCTGCAGGTGCCGGCACCGGCGTCAGCAGGAAGCGGATGAAGACGCCGATCGAACCGAAGACCGCCATGCCGAGGCCGAGGCTCACCAACAGGCTCGGCAGATGGAAGGGAATCTCGCTCCAATTGGGGCTGATCACGTCGGCGGTGTTGAAGGGCTCGTCGCTGAAACGGCACAGGACCAGCGAGGCATTGTGCAGCAGCATCTGCAGCTCGATCTTCTTGACCAGTGCCTGGACCTGTGACTGGTCGCCCTTCATCTCCCGCATATGCAGCAGCAAAGCCTGCGTCGCCGACAGATAGGCGTGGCTGCATTCGTTGAACGGGCTCGCCTCGTCGGTGATACTGTTCGGCACC
>DATMUQ010000290.1:0-15140 GCA_035563795.1 Terriglobales bacterium
GATCCGATACCGAAATAAACCAATCCGACTTGCTGGCCGGCCGGCGACAACGCCGCCTGCGCACTGGCGCCCGGCTGCGACGCGTAATAGACGCTGCCATCCGTCCCAGCCACCGGCTGTCCACCAGCGCCATATGGCGAATGGTACAGCGCCTGGCTCGGCACGGCCTGTTGCTGCTTCTGCGTCTGGTCATAGCCGGTGTAAGGCGGCAAGGCCGGCTTGCTGAACATGGCGTCGTCACCGGTGCCGGTCGATTGCGCCGTCTGGGTCACCAGATCGGTCGGCGCGGCCGGGCTGGATCCCGCCGTGGTCAAGACCTGCAGCTTTTCGAGCTTGGCGGTTCCGGCTTCGCCCGGCATCAGCATCGACGACTGCTTCGGCTTGTCCGTCGGCGTCGTGCTGGGGGTCGTTGCATCCGGCGCCGTTGTATTGGGCGTCGCCGCATCGGGTTCGGGCACCGGCGTCGGCCGCTGCATCGGCACGGTGTTGATGTCGGGATAGCCGTTAGCGTTGTTGCTGGTTGCGTCGGGAACCGGTGCGGCCGGCACCGTTCCGGCCGGCGCGGGAGCCGCCGCAGGCTGGCCATTGGCCGGTGCCGTCGATGCGGTCGGCGCATTGTCAGCCGGCGCGGCATTATCCGGCGTACCGGTATCGGCCGCCTTGGGTGCGGCCGGCGCTGGCGGCAGCGGACGCGGCGCACTGCCGAGCAGCGCGCGCAATTCCTGGTCGCTGTATTCGGCATTGCCGCTGTCACCCGGCAGACCGTTCGGCACTGCAGCAATATTGGGGCCGCCGCTGGAGGGCGGGAAAGCCGGCTCGTCATTGCTGAACCAGCTGCAACCACCTAAAGCCAGCAATGCGGTGACAACGGCTGCCATCTTCGGTAGCTGGCGCCCATATGACCGCCCTGCAGCAATCGTCTCCGTGGCACCCTGGCCCTGATCGCCACGGCAATTGCTGTCACCAAACCTGTTCATTCTGGCCTCTTTGCTCCAACCACCCGGGCCATCGCCGCACCGTCATTTCAGCCCAAACAGCCGGATGACAGCGGCAACAGCGCGACCTATATATTTAACCATATTCGGCTGACAATATACCGGTCGAATCCCCTCGGGTGAGGTACTATAGCAGAGAAACCACGCCGTCGATTGCTATTTTCATGAAGCGCTAATAGTTTGAAAAACAAATAAATTTGGGGGTTGCATGGTGGATCGCGGGGAACAGCAAAATCAGGCTATCGATCCGGCTGCCTGGTCTGCCGCCATGGCCAAGATTGCCGAACAATCCCAGCGTCTGGTGAGTGAATTTCTCACCCGCAATGCGGTCGATTTGGATGCCCAGACGGATCCGCTGAATGTCGGCCGCGCCTTCCTGGAAATGACCACGCGGCTGATGTCCGACCCGCAAAAGTTGTTCGAGGCGCAGGTCTCGCTGTGGCAGGATTACATGAATCTCTGGCAGACGACGGCGCGCCGCATGATGGGCGAACCGGCCGAGCCGGTGATCCAGCCCGCTCCCGGCGATCGCCGCTTCAAGGATGAGGCCTGGCAGGACAATCAGGTCTTCGACTACATCAAGCAATCCTATCTGCTGACCGCCCGTTGGCTGCAATCGACCGTCAAGGACGTGAACGGCCTCGACACGAAAACGGCGCAGAAGGTGGATTTCTATACCCGCCAATTCGTCGATGCGATGGCGCCCAACAATTTCGCCCTGACCAATCCGGAAGTGCTGCGGGCGACGGCCGAAAGCGGCGGCGAGAACCTGATCAAGGGGCTGCAGCATCTCCTCGAGGATCTGGAGCGCGGCAAGGGCAAGCTGCAAGTCAAGATGACCGATCTCGATGCCTTCGAGGTCGGCCGCAACCTGGCGATCACCCCCGGCAAGGTGATGTTCCAGAACAACCTGATCCAGCTGCTGCAATATGAGCCGGTGACCGAACAGGTCGCCAAGCGGCCGCTGCTGATCATCCCGCCCTGGATCAACAAGTTTTACATCCTCGATCTCAAGCCGGCGAATTCGCTGATCAAATGGCTGACCGAACAGGGCCATACGGTGTTCGTCATCTCCTGGGTCAATCCCGATGAGAAACTGGCCGGCGAGAGCTTCGAAGACTATATGCAGCAGGGTCCCCTGGCCGCCCTCGACGCGATCGAGAAGCTGACCGGGGAGAAGAGCGCCAATGTCATCGGCTATTGCCTCGGCGGCACCCTCCTCGCCTGCACGCTTGCCTATCTGACGGCGAAGAAGCAGGAGAGCCGGATCGCCAGCGCTACCTTCCTCACCACCATGGTGGACTTCGCGGAAGCCGGCGAACTGGCCGTCTTTGTCGATGAAGAGCAGTTGGTGGCGCTAGAACAGCGCATGAGCCAGCATGGCTATCTCGAAGGCTCGGCCATGGCCAATACCTTCAACATGCTGCGCGCCAATGACCTGATCTGGTCCTTTGTTATCAATAACTATCTTCTGGGCAAGGACCCCTTCCCCTTCGACCTGCTGTACTGGAACTCAGATTCCACCCGTATGCCGGCGGCCATGCACAGCTTCTATCTCCGCAACATGTACCAGGAGAACCAGCTCAGCCGGCCGGGCGGGATCACGCTCCACGATACGCCGATCGATCTCACCAAGGTGAAGACGCCGAGCTTCATCCTCTCGACCCGGGAAGATCACATCGCGCCCTGGAAATCGACCTATGCGGCCACGCAACTCTATCGCGGCCCGGTCAAGTTCGTGCTGGCAGCCTCCGGTCATATCGCCGGCGTCGTCAACCCGCCGGCGGCCAAGAAATACAGCCACTGGGTCAATGACAAGAAGACCCTGCCGACCAAGGCCGATGAGTGGCTGGCCACGGCCGAGGAACATCCCGGCTCCTGGTGGCCGGAATGGCAGAAATGGATTGCCGGCTATAGCGACGGTAGCGTGCCAGCCCGCAAGCCAGGCGATCACAAGGTGAAGCCGCTCGGCGAAGCGCCGGGCAGCTATGTCAAAGTCCGGTCGTAAGATCAGACCCTGAAACGACAGCACCGCAGGCTCGACACCTGCGGCGCAGTTGTTTTCGGGGGAGCGCTTACTGAGCCGCCCGGCGCTGTTCGATGACCTTCTCCGCCAGTTTGCCGGTCAACTCCTGCAGATGATCGAAATGGGCCTTGTAGCTGCCAAGCCCCTGGGTCAGTGAGCGCAATTCGATCACCAGATCGAGGATCTCCGCCTGTGGCATCAGCGCCTCGACAATCTCCCAGCCGGGCCAATCCGGCTTGGTGCCGAATTGGAGGATCTGCCCGCGGCGGGAACTAACCAGGCCGTGGATGCGCGAGGTAAATTCCGATGGCGTCAGGATCTCCACCGCATGGATCGGTTCCAGCAGCACCGGGTCGCATTTCGGCATCGCCTCCTGCATCGCCATGCGGGCCGCGGTCTTGAAAGCCATGTCGGAACTATCGACCGAGTGGTACTGGCCGTCGCAGAGTGCCACCGCGACATCGACCACCGGGAAACCTAGCGGCCCCCGGCCGAGATAATCGCGCACGCCGTCTTCGACCGAGCCGATGAATTGCCGCGGCACGGAGCCACCAACCACCCGGTCCTCGAAGCGGAAGCCCTCGCCGCGATTGAGCGGCCAGACTTCGACCTGCACATCGCCGAACTGGCCATGGCCGCCGCTCTGCCGCTTGAACCGGGCATGCTGGGCGATTTTGTGCCGGATGGTCTCGCGATAACTGACCTGCGGCCGGTGCACCCGTACTGGCAGGTTATAGCGGCTCTTCAGCCGTTCGGCCGCCACCTGCAGATGGATCTCGCCCTGCCCCAGCACCAGCAGTTCATGGGTATCGGCATCATGCTCGAAACTGAGCGATGGATCTTCCTCCGAGAGCTTGGTCAAGGCAGCGGTCAGCTTGACCTCGTCATTGCGGTTCTCCACGCCGAGCGCCAGGCTGAACAACGGTGCCAGGATTTCCGGCCAATCCACGCTCGCGGGCTTGCCGCCATCGGGAATAAGGACCTCGCCAGTCCGCGCCTGTTCCAGCCGGCCGAAAGCCACGACATCGCCGAAACCCGCCTGGCCGACCTTCTCCGGTGTATTGCCCTTGAGGCGGAAGACACCGGCGATGCGCTGGCCATTCACCGTCTGTCCGTCGGCGAATTTTCCCGCCAGCACCCGCACCAGCGACAGTTTGCCGGCATGGGCCTGATGCAAGGTCTTGAAGACCACTGCGGCAGCTTGCTGGCCGGCCAGACCGAGACGCTCCGCGGTACCGGTCGGGCCGGGCACATCATGCCTGAGCGCCTTCAGCAAGCGCCTGACGCCATGATCCCGTTCGGCTGCGCCCAGCAGGACCGGCACGATCAGGTCGCCGGCAAGATCCTTGGCGATCTGCTGATAGACCTCGTCATTGCTTGGCTGTTCATCGCCGAGAAGCTGCTCCAGCAGGTGATCGTCAAAATCGGCGAGATGTTCAAGCATCTCGCCGCGCGCCTCCTGTTCGCGCGCCAAGGCCGTGTTCGGCAATTGGATCAGAGCCGATTCCTGGCCCGGCTGATAGCGGTAGGCACGCTCACTGACCAGATCGACATAGCCGGTGATCATGTCACCATTGGCACCGGCCTCGCGGATCGGCACCTGGCGCAACAGCAGTGGCCGTGACGATACCGCCTGCAATGCTGCCATGATGTCGCGCACCGCAAAGGCCGCGACATCCATTTTGTTGACAAAGACAAGATGCGGGATGCGATGATCGTCGAGAAACTTGAAGATGGCGGCGAGGTTCATCGCCCGATCGACCAGGGGCTCAACCACCACGACCGCGATATCGGCGATCATCAGTGCGTTGCGCGTATCCTGGCTGAATTCCACCGAACCGGGACAATCGATGAAGGTCCAGCTTTCACCAAGAAAGCTGGTTGTCGCGGCACTCAGTTCGACCGAGGTACCGCGTTGCCGTGCTTCCGGCGAGCTATCGCCCAGCAGGTAACCTTCCCGCGCATTGCCCTTTCGCGGCAATGCCTGGGTGACGAGCATCAAGCTTTCAAATAAGGCAGTTTTACCTGCCAGATGCGGGCCGATGAGAGCGGCGCAACGCGGCGCCGTCGGATCTCTGCCAGGCATTCGATCCTCCCCAGACGCGGCCGCGATGGTCAGTGCGATTGTTACCGCATCGCGACCATATTGCTTCAGCAGGGTGAATCAAATCAGGCTCTGGGAAAGGTGGCAAGCGATTTTACGTCACCTACCGCGAGGCGGGCTGTTTAGGAACACGCTCTCCATCATACTGCTTGATTTGCCGACACCAGCCGCATGCGCAGCAACGTATCGAGCGAAAACAATCCGGGGCCGCGCACGATGACGCTCAGCAACAGGACCATCCAGAGATAATGCTCCAGGTCGTTATAGGCAGGATTGACAGCGCCGAGCACGAATTGAATGACCATCGACATGCCGAGCAAGGGCAGTGCCGCCAGCCGGCTGATGAGCCCGACCAGTAAAAGACTAGAGGCACCCAGTTCACAGGCGGCAGCCAGGAGAGCGGCGAGATTTGGCGGCAGGATCGGCACCATATACTCATACTGGAAGAGCTGAACCGTGCCCGGCCAATCGTGAATCTTGACCAGGCCCGACCAGAAAAACACCCGGAACAAGGCCAGGCGGATCAACAGGTCGACGACCGGGGTACCATATCGCTGCACTGCATCAAGAAGAGCCAAAGCGCGATTGGTCATGGCCGTCATATCGACACCTTTGTTGAGGTGAATTGAAATTGGTCTGGGTAGCTGCCGGGATCTGTGGCTGCCGGGATCTACGGGGCCAGCACCCGGGCAAAACTGCCCATTGTCAGCTCAGCTGCCAATGCGGCCTGCAAATCGAAATCCGCCGCCAGAGCTGCTGCCGCTTCATAGGCTGCGGACAGATCCGCTCCCTGTTGCAAAGCCTGGAGAAGAGCGGCGTGCGCCGGCGTGATCGCCATCGCGGCTACGCCTTGCAAGCGGTTGCATAACACGCGCACTGCCTGCGCCTGCCAGGGGTCGAGGCCGTCGAGTTGCGGCTCCACCTGCTGATGGGCTTGCCAGATGCTCAAGACCGCCGTCGGCGCGACAATGACCCGCAGGCTCGCCGCCGTCTCGAAGACGAGATGCGGCAGGGCTTCTTCCGCAAAGCCCAGCAAGGTCTCTGGCGTTACCGTCGTTTCAGGCATGCCGGCGAAGAAGCTCTCCACCCGCGCCCATTCCAAGCTGGCAACATCGGCCACATAGCCGAGCTCGCGCAACGCAGCATGCTCACGCAGATACCCGGGAAACGCACTGCCATAGCGCGACAGACGCGCTGCCACTGGCGGCTCACGGCGGATGAAGTCGGCTGCGGCCACAGCGAAGAAGCGCTCGCCCAGCAATTGCCGCGTTACCGGAAACGTCTCGGCAAGGGTGTCGACCAGCGAGCCGATGAAATTGTCGCGGTAGACCGAGAAGCGGTGTTGCTGCGCCCCGAACAAGGTGGCGAGCGCCGCTTCGCTATACGGAGGTAACGCACGCAATTGGCTGGCGAAATGGCTCTGCCATTCATGCAGCATGATCGCCCGCCTTCCCTGCAACCGCGTCAAGCCGCTGTTGCGCGTGCTTGGCTTCCGCCAGCAGCACGTCAAGCGCTGGCACCTGATTGTCCCATTCCACCAGCACCGGCAAAGTCCCGGTCAAAGTCAGCATCTCATCCAGCAACTGCCAGACGCCTTCCGGCACAGTGCTGCCATGATCATCGATCAGGAGCTCATCTACCGTGCCGTCGGCTGCCGTCAACTCACGGCAGCTATGGCCGGCAACGTGAAACTGGCCGATCGCTGCGACGGGAAGATCCCGGAGATAATCGGCCGTTTCGAAACTCAGATTATGGGCGCTGATAAATAGATTGTTCACGTCGAACAGCAAACCGCAACCGGTCCGCTTCGCCATCTCGCCCAGGAACACGGGTTCCGGCCAGTCGTTATTGGGCAAGTCGATATAGCGTGACGGGTTTTCGATCAACAGCCGACGACCCAGCGCCTCCTGGGCCTGGTCGATATTGCGGCAGACGATATCGAGTGTCTCATCTGTATAAGGTATCGGCAGCAGGTCGTTGTAATAGCGCCCGTCGATCACGCTCCAGGCCAGATGCTCCGAGACCTGGAATGGCTGCAGGCGATCATACAACATGCGCAGGTCCCGCAGATGCTGGCGATCGAGCCCTTCAGCGGAACAGATCGACAGACCAACACCATGGCAGCTCAGCGCAAAATCATGCCGCACGCGTTCCAGCGCCTGATAACGCGGCGTCGTTGGCGCCAACAGATAATTTTCGCTGTGGATCTCAAGCCAGGTCAGCTTCGACCTTGCCTCGCCGATCTCTGCCAGATGCGGGTTCCGCAGCCCGATCGCTGCGCGTGAATATGACCGGGCCGCGGATTCCACCGCCGGCATGTCGCGTTCAATCACCGACATGACGATGCGATTTCAACTGTTGGAGCGATCGACGAATTACATCGCCGTCGGCTTGCCCGTGCCCTCGAAGGCCGCCTTCTGGCCGCCCATCTTCTCGCAGGAACCCGCCGGCACCAGCTTCCAATCGGCGCCCGAGTAATCGACGGTCGAATGACCGGCGCAGGAATGAACGCCGGCATTGCTCGCCGCCGAGCAGGCGTTCTCACCGGCCTTGGCGATGCCGAAACATTTCTCCTGGTCGTCCGCCGCAGCGGTACGGGCCGTCATCAAGCTCACGGCACTCAGGCTCAGAGCCGCGCCAAGGACCGAAGCGGCGATCATTGTCTTGTTCATTAGGTCACTCCCTTGCTTCTTTGTCTGACTGCCTGGGCGGATAACCCGTCGACCGACCGCTTTCCTGCCCAACGCCCGGTTATTCGGGGAGTTTGCCGGGCCGGTTACAGGGGGTCACGAGTTTTTTTGCGGTTCGGCTGGGCGAAGGCATGCGCGGGCCGGTCTTTTAGCCCGCCAGGCAAAAGCCGCGCAGATAAAGATTTGCCGGATGAGCAAAGCGCTTCCCCTTGAAACACTTGCGCTTTAGGGTGGCTGGACGGTTATCTCGCAACCGCGTGAATCGGGTAGCAGACCAGGAACTGGGTGGCAGCAAACGTGCCTGAACAGAGTACCAGCGATGTATCTGCAGCCTGGGTCGAATTGGCGACCCTGCTGGCGCTCGCCCAGAACGGCGACCGTGCCGCTTACGCGGCGCTGCTGCAGGGATTGTTGCCCTATCTCCGCCGGTTGGCGGCCCGTCGCCTCTCCCGCCCTCAGGACGTCGAGGACACGGTCCAGGACATTTTCCTGTCGATCCATGCCATCCGCCATACCTATGACCCGTCGCGGCCGCTGCAGCCCTGGGTCAATGTGATTGCCGAACGGCGCATCGCCGACCGGCTGCGGCGGCTTTACCGGCTGCGCGCCCGGGAAGCGCCCTTACCTGAAGATGCCGATGAAACCTTTGCTGCCGATGACGCGAATATGACAACTGAAGTAACCCTCGATATGCGAGCGGTGCACCGGGCGATCGAGCAATTGCCGCCCGGTCAGCGTCAGGCTATCGCCCTGGTGAAGGTTCAGGGCCTGTCGTTGCGGGAAGCCGCAGCCCGGACCGGCCAGAGCGAGGGTGCGGTCAAGCTGTCCGTACATCGGGCGGTAAAGGCATTACGCAATCTCCTCGGCAAGGAGGAAACTGAAGCGGACGGGCGTGAGTGATGGCGGAGCAGATGAACGATCAGGCAGACCGATTGATTGCCGATCTGGCAGCCGATTTGCGGCCGGTCAACCGGTTGGCGCCGCCGATGTGGCGTGCCGCCATCTGGATCATTCTGGCCGCGGCGGTGAATACGGCGGCGGTCGTCATGCATGGCGGCGTGCGTCCCGATCTGATGCCGCTGCTGAAGACGATGAGCTATTCCTCGTTGCTCGCTGCCACCATCCTGACCGGGATTCTCTCGGCCCTGGCGGTCTTCATGATCAGCATTCCCGGCCGCTCGCGCTATTGGGCAGCCCTGCCCCTGCCCGGCGTCCTGCTGTGGTTCGCCGCCGCTGGCTATGGCTGCTTCAGCGACTGGGTGCGGATGGGGCCGACCGGCCTGCAGATGGGCCATAGCGTCGATTGCTTCAGCTGGATCGTCGCCATCAGCCTGCCACTCAGCCTGGTGCTCTATTTCATGGTTCGCCATGCCGCCTGGATCCGGCCCGGACCAACCCTGATCCTCGGCATGCTGTCGACGGCGGCTTTTGCCGCGACCGGGCTCTCTTTGCTGCATGATCTCGATACCTCGCTGATGATCATGGTCTGGCATGGCGGCGCGATCATCGTGCTGCTCGGCCTGTCGCTGCTGGGCGTGCCGCTGTTCAAGCCGAGAAATCTCAGCAATTAGAATGCCTTAGATAGAGCCGGCTGCGCGAGAAAAACTCGCGGTGGTTTTGTGAAGTTTCATTTGTCTACTAAATAAGTAGAGATTTATTCTCCCTGGCATTGGATCGATTCCAGCCAAGGACAGGGAGACGTCGAGATGAGCAATCGCCAGCGCGCCGAGCAGCTAACCCTCACGCCGCTCAGCCCCACGATCGGGGCCGTGATCGGCAATATCGACCTTGCCGCCCCCCTCAATGACAGCGCCTTCGCCAATATCGAGCAGGCGCTGCTGAGCCATCAGGTGATCTTCTTTCGCGACCAGCGCCTGACCCCGGTGCAACAGCGAGACTTTGCCGCGCGCTTTGGCCAGCTGCATATTCATCCGATCTATCCCACCACGCCGGAAGCGCGCGAGATCATCGTCCTCGATACCGACCTGGCCAATCCGCCCGACAACAATATCTGGCATACCGACGTGACCTTCATCGCGACACCGCCGATGGGCGCCCTGCTCTATGCCCGCCATTTGCCACCGCTGGGCGGCGACACCACCTGGTCGAATTCGATCGCTGCCTATCAGGCCCTGTCGGCGGATTTTCAGCGCTTCCTCGACGGTCTCACCGCCAGCCATGACTTCGAGAAGTCCTTTCCGCGCAGCCGCTATGGCAGCACACCGGAAGACGATGCACGCTGGCAGCAGACCCGGGCGACACATCAGCCGGTCAGCCATCCGGTCATCCGCACGCATCCGGTGACCGGCCAAAAGGGCCTCTACGTCAATTTTGGCTTCACCCTCAAGATCGACCAGTTGAGCCAGGCGGAGAGCGATGCCGTGCTGTCACTGCTTTTTGCGCATATCGCCAGGCCCGAATTCACCATCAGATGGCAGTGGCAGGTCAACGATCTCGCCTTCTGGGACAATCGCTGCACCCAGCATTACGCCTTGGCCGATTACCTGCCGCACCGGCGGGTGATGCACCGCGCCACCATCATCGGCGACCGGCCGTTCTGATCACCGCGACAGCTCAGACCCTTCGGATAACGGAGTTCACATGCCGACAACCGATGCCAAGGCAGACGGCGCCAGGGGTACCGGTCGCACGATCGCCGTGATCGGCGCCGGTTTCAGCGGGGCGCTGACGACGCTGCACCTCCTGAAATACTGTAGCCCGGAGGATCGTATCCTCCTGATCGAGAAGAACCAGCATTTCGGCCTTGGCCTCGCTTATTCGACCGGCAATGCCAACCACCTGCTGAATGTCCGCGCCAGCAATATGAGCGCCTTCGCCGATCAGCCGGACGATTTCGTCAAATGGCTGCAGCGCCTGCCGGCGGAAGAAGCCGCCAAACTCAACGAAGTCCCCGGCCCCAACAGCTTTGTGCCTCGTGGTCTTTATGGGCGCTATATCCAGCAGTTGCTGGGCGACAGGATTTGGCGCCCGGAGAGTGATCTCAACGTCTTCCTGGTCACCGACGAGGCTGTCGCATTGCATCGCCGGACCGGGAATGATCAGGCCGGCCCTGGCTGGGAGATCGAACTGGCCGTCGGGCGTCGTCTCGCGGCGGACCGTGTGATCCTCGCCATTGGCAATTTCCCGGCGGCGCGCGCCCAGCCCGGCATCTTCAAGGATCCCTGGCATCCTCAGGCCCTCGACAAGCTCGATCCCGCCGCCCCGGTCCTCCTGCTCGGCACCGGCCTCACCATGGTCGACACCGTCATCTCGCTGCTGGACCGCGGCCATCGGGGACCGATCCATGCGGTATCACGTCGTGGGCAATTGCCCCGCGTCCATGGTGCGGTGGCGCAGCCCTGGCGCTTCGCCGCACCGCCACAGGCGCAGTCGCTGCGCCGCTTGGTGCAGGAAATCCGCGCGACCATTCGTCAGGCAGCCAAGCAGGGTATCGACTGGCGCGCTGTAATCGATGGACTGCGGCCGCATACGCAACGTCTCTGGCTCGACCTGCCGATTGCGGAACGGCAACGTTTCCTCCGCCATCTCCGCCCCTGGTGGGATGTGCACCGCCATCGCGCGGCACCGCGCATTCACGGGCGCATCACCGATGCCATCGATCGCGGCCAGCTGGTGATTACCGCCGCCCGGCTGGGCAGGATCACGCCCTGCATCGGCACCGTGGAAGTGGAGATGACCAAGAAATCGGCCGCCACGACCAAGCTCAATGTCGAGCGGGTGATCGACTGCACCGGCCTGCAAGGTGATTGCGCCAAACTGGACAGTCCCCTGATCAAGCAATTACTGGCCGACGGTCAGATCCAGCCGGATCAATTGCATCTCGGGATCGCCACCGATGTCACGGGGGCCGCCATCGACGCGCAGGGCCGGATCAGCGACGATCTCTTCGTGGTCGGGCCGATGACCAAGGGAACGTTCTGGGAAATCGTCGCCGTGCCAGATATCCGCCGCGCCTGCGAGCAACTGGCGGTGCATATTGATGGCCTGCTGGCGCATGACCGCGCCCGGGCGCGCTGGCAAAAGACGCCGAACCTGGCGGCGGCGCATTGACGCCAGCCGATCGTATCAGCCAATCGACCTGCCGCGTCGCGCCGCCGGCGGCGTGCCGAAAGCCTGCAGATAAGCGCGGCTGAAATGGGCCCGGCTGGCAAAGCCGGTGGCCAGGGCGATCTCCGCCACCGGGCGCTTGCTCTCGGTCAAGAGCTGGCGCGCCCGTTCCAGACGTAGCCGGACATAGAAGGCCTTGGCCGTCGTCTTCATCTGCTCGCGGAACAGCCGCTCCATCTGGCGCTGTGACACCCCGCTCTCCTTGGCCAAGGCGCCGATGCCGAGCGGCTCGTCGAGATTGTCCTCCATCGCACCGATCACGCGCTCGATGACCGCATTGTCGATCTGGTAGCGCTCGGCCGGCGTCATGCGCTGGGGATCATGGCCCGGACGGATGCGGGGATGCACGATCTGCTCGGCAACGGCATTGGCAAGCTCCTCGCCGGCACGCAGGGCAATAAGATGCAGCATCATGTCGATCGGCGCCGTGCCACCCGGGCAGGTCAGCCGGTCGCGATCAAGCTCGAAGACATGTGCGCTGGTGGCGATGTCGGGAAACTCTTCGGCAAAGGCGGCGATGCTTTCCCAATGCAGGGTCGTGCGCCGGTCGCGCAGCAAGCCGGCCCGCGCCAGGATGAAGGGGCCGGTATCGATGCCGCCCAGCAATGTCCCATGGCGCGCCAGGTCGCGCAATTTCGCCTGATCCTGGCGTCGCACCGTCGCCTCCGGCTCGAAGCTCGCCATGACGAAGAGGATGGGGAGGTCACGCGCCTCGGCCAAGGAGTGGCTGGCAGCCACGGGAATGCCGTTGCTGGCGGAGACCGGCGCGCCATCGGCGGAGAGGAAGCTCCAGGAGAAATCGAGCCCGCCAAGGCGATTGGCAATCCGCAGCGGCTCGATGGCGCAGAACAGCTCCAGCATGGAGAATTGCGGCACCAGCAGGAAGCCGATGCGCGGTTCTGCCAGGGCCCAGGCGCTGGCTGAGGCTGAACCGGCGGAGGCCGGTCCGGCGGCGCCGCCGGGTTTGGCGGGTGATTTTCTGTCCCCCTGCCCGGTTTCCGATGATTTTGCTGCTGACTTCCGGGCCATGCGACCATTTCTATCTTTTTTGCGACTATGGCGAAAAATAGCACATGAATGGCGAAAAATATATCCGAACCGAAGCCGACCCGCTCTTAGCATTAGTTAACCGCCAAGGTCGCAAGATCACGCTAACAAGCAACGAAGAATTGGGAGAACAGCAGCATGGCCGAGATGCAACGCCTGGCAAAATCCGCCAGCGTCAAAGACGGCAGCCTCATCGTCGATTGGCAGGATGGCCGGCAGCAGAGCTTTCATCCGCTCTGGCTGCGCGAGCGCCTGCCGGCCGATGACATCCTCGACCCGCGCACCGGCCAGCGCCTGATCGAGGCGGCTGAATTGCCGCTGGATCTCAAGATCACCACAGCCGCAATCACGGCCGATGATCAACTAGCTCTCACGTTCAGCGACACGTACGAGGCCAAGCCGGCTTTGGCCTGGCTGCGCGAGATCGCTCGCCCGGTACCGGTGCGCCAGACCACCTATGGCCAGGCAGCGCCCGATCTCCAGCTCTGGGACAGCAAGCTCGCAGCGCGGCCGGAAGCCGATCTTCACCAGTTGCAGCGCGATGAAGCCGCCGTCAGCCACATGTTGCAGGAGCTGCATCGCTTCGGCTTCATGATCGTGCATAACGTCCCAGTGGAGATGGAAGGCGCCAAGGCGCTGACCGATTGCATCGGACCGATCCGTATCACCAATTGGGGCGGCCTCGCCGATGTCAAAGCCATCCCGAAGGCCTATGACCTCACCATGACGACACGCGGCCTCGAGCAGCATGCCGACAATCCCTATCGCACGCCGGTGCCCGGCTACATCTTCCTGCATTGCCTGCGCAATGATGCCGAGGGCGGCGAATCCGTCATCGTCGATGGCTTCCGCGTCGCCAGCGAAGTACTGGCGCGTGATCCCGACAGCTTCGATGCCCTGACGACCATCCGTCCACGCTTTCGCTATGCCGACAGCACGGCGATCCTGGAAAGCGACGGTCCGCTGGTCGAGCTCGACGGCGACGGCCGGCTGCATCAGGTGCGCTATTCCAACCGCACCGAGATGATCGACCATCTCTCGCATGAGGCGCTGGATCGCTATTACAAGGCCCGCCAGCTTTACTTCCGGCTCTTGACCGATCCAGCCCTGGTCCTGACCTTCAAGCTGGAACCGGGCGATTGCATGATCATGGATAATTACCGCCTGCTCCATGGCCGCAAGGGCTTCAAACTCGACACCGGCATGCGCCATATGCGCCAGTGCTACATGGACCGCGACACCGTCGGCAGCAAGCGCAAGGTGCTGGCGCGGGAAAACCGGCCGCTGGCGGCAGAGTGACAACCGATGACAAACAAGCCTAAGAATAAGCTGATAAACAGAAACCGCGGGGAAACAGCATGACCATAGTTCGCTTCACCAAATTTGCCGACAGCACGGCCGAGGAATGGAAACTCATCGGCGACAAATTCACCGTCTATGAGCATGGCCTCGTCGACCGGTTGCTGGCGTCACTCGAACGCCTGAAGGGCGGCGATCTCGGCTATCCGGTCGATCGATATGAGCATTCCTTGCAGACCGCGACCCGTGCGATGCGCGCCGGCGCCGATGAAGAGACAATCGTCTGCGGCCTGTTCCACGATATCGGCGACGATCTGGCACCGGTCAATCACGGGGCTTTGGCGGCGGAAATCCTCCGTCCTTATGTCAGCCCGCTGAATTACTGGATGGTGCGCAACCACGAGCCGTTCCAGGGCTATTACTACAATCACTTCTTCGGCGGCGATCGTTTTGCCCGTGAGAAGCATCGCGGCCATGCCGGCTTCGAGCGCACAGCGAAGTTCTGCGACGAATGGGACCAGACCGCCTTCGATCCCAATTACGACACGATGCCCCTCACCGCCTTCCGTCCGGCGGTGGAACGCATCTTCGGCCGCACCCCCTGGGGCGACCATACGCGCGAGTAATCGCGGTATATCCTTGATGCAGAAAGCCCCGCCGATGATCGTCGGCGGGGCTTTTCGTTTGACACATGAGAGGCGGCCTCAGACTTCCTCTTCGTCCTCTTCCGGGCTGGCGACCGGGCGATGCGCCTCGTGCTGGCCGCGACCGATCCGCGCCTTCACCCATTCACGGGTATATTGGAACACCACGTAGAGCATCGGGATCAGGAAGATGCCGACGGTGCTGGC
>DATMUQ010000291.1:0-11228 GCA_035563795.1 Terriglobales bacterium
CCCGCCTGGTCTGGCTATGGGGCGCCGCCTTGGCGCTCGGCGGCGGCGTCTGGTCGATGCATTTCGTCGCCATGCTCGCGCTCCACACGCCGTTCCAGGTCAGCTACGACGTCAATCTGACGATCGTCTCATTGCTGCTGGCCGTGGCCGCGTCGGCAGCCAGCTATCAGATCGTTGTTGAAGCACCGGCGATACGCTGGCGCCTGCTGCTCGGCGGGGTGATCGCCGGCATCGGCGTCGCTGCCATGCACTATACCGGCATGGCGGCAATGACCATGCAGGCAACCCTCAGTTACGATGCCCCGCTCCTTGCCCTCTCGGTCGTCATTGCCGTGGTCGCGGCGACCGCCGCTTTATGGCTCAGCTTCAATCTGCACAAGACCTGGCAGCGGGCCATTGCCGCGGTGGTCATGGCGACGGCGATTGCCGGCATGCACTATACCGGCATGGCGGCGGCACATATGGAGATGGACGGCAATGCCTTCACCGTCTATGCCGGCATGGATCGCTCGCTGCTCGCTTTGGCCATCACCGCGATCAGCCTGTTCATCCTCGGCCTCGGCCTATGCGGCTCCGTGCTCGATCGCAATTCGGCCGATCACGCCGCACGCGAAGACGTCATCCGCCAGAGCAGCGAACAGCGCTATCGCTCGCTGGTCCGCAACAGCGCCGATATCATCTTCGTGCTCGACCGGGAAAACCGCCTGACCTATGACACGCCGGCTGCGGAGCGCATTCTCGGCTATCCTTCGGACCGGCTGCTCGGCCGCGACATCCTCGACTTCTTCGACCCGCTTTATGCTGCCGAATTGGCGGAATTGCTGATGGTCGTCCATGGCGGCGACAAGATCGAGTGTGAATTACCGATGCGCACGCTCGACGGCTCGACCAAGTGGGTCGAACTGACCGGCATCGACCTCACCGCCGATCCCAGCGTGAATGGCATCGTGCTGACCCTGCGCGACGTCACCGAACGGCGCAGGATCGGCGCGGAATTGACCGCCGCCAAGGAGCGCGCGGAATCTGCCGATGCTGCCAAATCTGCTTTCCTGAAGAATATCAGCCACGAATTGCGGACGCCGCTGAACGCGATCATCGGCTTTTCCGACCTGCTCATCCAGCAGCCCTATGGGCCGCTCGGCAATCACCAATATGCGGAATTCGCCCGCGACATCAATCGCGGCGGCAAGAACCTGCTTTCGGTGATCAACACCATCCTTGATTTCACCAAGGCGGAATCCGGGCAACAGCGCTGCGACAACATCGTCCTCGACCCGCTGGCCGAAGTGAAGCTCTGCGCCCGCTTCGAAGAGGAAACCATCGCCAGCAAGAAGCTGCAGATGATCATCGAGCCGGCCGAGACGCCGGCGACGTTATTCGCCGATCGCGGCAAGCTGCGCCAGATTCTGCTGGCCATCCTGTCGAATGCCACGAAATTCACCGCCGATGGCGGCAAGATCGCCATCACCCTGGAGATCGAATCGAATGGCGATTTCAGCATCTGCATCCAGGATAACGGCATCGGCATGTCGGATGCGGATGTCGCCATCGCCCTGCAGCCCTTTTCCCAGATCGACAATGCCCTCGCCCGGCGCTTCGAGGGCACCGGCCTTGGCCTGCCGGTCAGCAAGGCATTGATGGAACTGCATGGCGGGCGGCTGGATATCCAGAGTGGCCGCGGCGTCGGCACCCTCGTCACCCTCACCTTCCCGGTGGAACGGGTCAGGCCACCGGCCCGCATCGCCGCGGCACAGTGACGCCCTAACAACAACCGTCTGTTTACTCGGCGGCCTTCGGCTGCTGGAACTGCAACGCCGCCAAACGGGCATAGAGACCGCCCTGCTGGATCAGCTCCTGATGGGTGCCGATCGCATCGATCCTGCCGCGATCCATGACGACGATACGATCCGCTTTCAGGATGGTCGCCAGACGATGCGCGATCACGATGGTGCTGCGGTTCTCCATGATGCGGTCAAGCGCCCGCTGCACCATCAATTCGGATTCAGCGTCGAGGGCGCTGGTTGCCTCGTCGAGCAGCAGCAAGGCCGGATTGCGCAGCAGGGCGCGGGCGATAGCGATGCGCTGGCGCTGGCCGCCTGACAGCCGCAACCCGCGCTCGCCAAGATAGGTGTTGAAGCCGTCCGGCAAACGGTCGAGGAATTCGGTGGCATGGGCGGCATCGGCGGCGGCACGCACCTCGGCATCACTCGCCTCCGGCCGACCGTAGCGGATATTCTCCCAGGCATTCATGCCGAAGATCACCGGGTCCTGTGGCACCAGGCCGATCACGCCGCGCAGGGCCTTGGGATCGAGATCACGCAGATCGACGCCGTCGAACCGGATGACACCCGAGGCCGGGTCATAGAAGCGCAGGAGCAATTGCAGGACGGTGGATTTGCCGGCCCCGGAAGGACCGACCAGGGCGATGGTCTCGCCCGGTGCGACCTTCAGCGTAAGGCCGTCCAGCGCCGCCACATCGGGCCGTGACGGATAGCGGAACAGCACATTGTCGAATTCCACCGCGCCACGTGACGGTTTCGGTAGCGCCACCGGCTGGGCGGGTGCCGCGATATTGGATTCCGTCGCCAGCAATTCCAGGATCCGCTCCATGGCGCCGGCGGCACGTTGCAGGTCACCGATCACCTCGCTGATGGCGCCGACCGAACCGGCCACCACCACGGCATAGAAGATGAAGGCCGCCAGCGTACCGCCCGACATGCGGCCGGCAGCGACATCGAGGCCGCCAACGCCGAGAATGGCGCTGATGGCGCCGAAGACCAGCAGGATGACGATGGCGGTCAGCAGCGCCCGCGCCTTGACCCGCAACACCGAGGCATTGAAGGAGCCTTCGTTCTGGGTGGCAAAGCGCGCGCGCTCCAGATCCTCATGGGCGAAAGCCTGGACCGTGGCGATGGCATAAAGCGCCTCGCTGGCTTCGGCGCTGACCTCGGCAACCTTGTCCTGGGACAGGCGCGAGAGACCGCGCACCTTGCGGCCAAAGAACAGGATCGGCACCAGCACGATCGGCACCACCAGCAGCACCAGGCCGGTGAGCTTCGGACTGGTCAGCAGCAGCAGGCCCATGCCGCCGACGAACATCAGCAGGTTGCGCAAGGCAACCGAGATCGAGGAACCGACCACTGCCTGCAGCAGGGTCGTGTCGGTGGTGATGCGCGACAGCACCTCGCCGGTCCGCGTGGCCTCGAAGAAACCGGGGTCGAGCTTCAGCAGGTGATCGAAGATCGCCCGGCGGATATCGGTGACGACCCGCTCGCCGACCCAGGTAACCAGGTAGTAGCGGGCATAGGTCCCCAGCGCCAACAGCACCGAGACGCCGAACAGGACCAGGACCGAGGTTTCCAACAGACTTTTGTCGCCATTGGCGAAGCCGCGATCGATCAGATGCTTCAACCCCTCACCCAGCCCCATCATGGTGCCGGCGGTGACGATAAGGGCGATGGTCGCCCCCGCCATCTGCCAGCGATAGGGCCGGAGGAACGAGCGCAGCTCCAGGAGCTGCCGCAGGTCACGCGATTTCGGCCGGTCGCTCTGTCGCGCGTCGCGGATATTGGCCATGCTAACCTTGCCTCACTTACCCAGCTCGAGACCGCCATCGGTCAGATTATTGAGCTCTGCTTCCAGCAGCACCGTCAGATTGTCCGGGCCACTGCTGACCGCGCGGGTCGAGCGCCAGATCCCTGCCTCGTCATCATAGGCGAAATGCCAGGCACCGCTTACCGGTGATGACAGCCAGATCTCGCGATTGGGCGCGTGCTTGTTGAGCAGAAAGGTGCGCCCGTCGGCCAATTTGATGGTCAGGATGCCGCCTTCGTAATCGACATCGAGCTCGTCCCCCAGGGTGGCATCGATCGCATCGAAGAAGTCTTCCAGAAGTGCTGCCGCCAGCCGCTCGAACGCGGATTGATCCATCGCCATAGGTCCGTTGATTGCCGGGTGATTCACCGGCCTCTTGCATAGACATGTTGATCCAGGCTTGCAATCGCCACCAGAGCCGGATCGTTTTAGACGGAATCGCTCCGCGATTTTGTCTAAAACGTGAATCCGTCTCTCCTTAGTAAGATAGAGGGCGATTCACGTTCTTGATGGAAGCAAGGGTGCTTCCATCAAGAACGATCGCGCTCTGCGCGACATCTCGTCCGCCGCCTCCGGTTTCGACAACCGGAAATATTTTGCAGGTAATTCATATGGTTAGCCTGAAAAACTTCAGACAGGTAACCATCGCCGCTGAATTCTTCAAATGGCTACAAGGACTTGCGTCTCGGGAGCGTCTTCGCTATAACCCCGGCCGAGATTCGAGGAGTTACCGCTATGAAAGCCAACACGCATCCGGATTACCACGAGATCAACGTGGTGATGACCGACGGTACCAAGTTCACCACCCGCTCCACCTGGGGCAAGGCTGGTGACACCATGACGCTGGATATCGACCCGAAGTCGCATCCGGCCTGGACGGGCGTTCATCGCCTGCTGGATACCGGTGGTCAGCTGGCCAAGTTCAACAAGCGTTTCGCTGGTATTGGCCTGAAGAAGTAAGATTGCTGGCGATCTGATCGCCGCCAATAACAAAACGGCCGCCTGGAGCTTCCTGGCGGCCGTTTTCTTTTCCGGGTCAGCCGCGGACCGGCTGCCAGCTTCCGTCAGGTTGCAGACAGGTCGTGCCGCGGACCTGCTGCCAGCGGCCATTGACCAGGGCACTCGCCTGATAGTCACGGCAGGTGGTGCCCCAGGCGCGATATTGGCGCAGCGGGACAACCTGGTACTGCCGACCGTATGTCGGATTGGTCCAATAGACGGGGCGGCCAACCGGGGCCGCGATCACCGCCTGGGTGGTGCAATATTGGTCACCAGCATCGACGGCATGGCCGACCGCGCTGCCCAGCAGGATGCCGAGAATCGCACCGCCGGTGGCAGCCTCCCAGGAATGGTGGTGCGAGGCCGTGGCGCCGATTGCAGCCCCCGTCGCCCCGCCGATCACCCCACCAAGGATGGCACCGTTATTGGAGCCGCGACAGACCACCTGATTGGTGACCGGTGCCGGGGCCGGCACCACCACCGGCGCGGGATAAGCGTAGACCGGCGCCGGTGTGACCACGACGGGTGGCGGGGCAACAATCACCGGGCCGGGCGCCACGATAACCGGCCCCGGATAAGGCCGGTAATAGGGCCCAGGATAAGGGCCGTAGCCATGGCCGTGCCAGCGATCGTCGACCGCGATCTGTCGATGCTGCGGCGCTGCCTGATCCGCCTGCTCGGCTACCGGCACCGTCGTGCCGAAGGTACCGGTCGCGCCCGATATAGCGGCCTGGGCGGCAGCGGATCCGGCAGCCAGCATCAGCATGATGCCCGCCATGGTCCGCATGGATGTCTTTGCTTTCATGAACACGTGAAACTCCCCACTACGCGGCGCAATCAGGCGCCTGAGCATTTAACGCGCAAACAGGGAAAACCCTGGCAGGGTCACGCTGACGTGTTGTGTTTCAGCGGAGCGTTTTCGAGAGATGGATGCAGCCCGGAGAGACCGGCCGTCAGTTCAGCTTGGTGGGGCCACCGCTGACGCGCCCCCGCGCCTGTTCCGCCGCGGCCCGGGCCGTCTGCAGATCCAGGCGGGCGATGCGCTGGTATAGGGACAGGCTGCGCTGCAGCAGACGGCGCAACTCTTCCGGCAATTTCGGATCGTCTTCGCCGTTGCTGCGATTACAGAGCGTATGGCCACCGAGGCGCCGCTCCGGCCGTGTCGCTTCCCACAGCGTCAGCTCACCGGCATGGACCGCGCGGTGCGTGAGCAGCCAGGCCAGGACCTGGGTCAGCCGGGCCACTAGGCGCATCGTTTCCATACTGGTGACGAGGCCCTGGTCGACAGGACGCGCCTTGGTTTCAGTTTCCGCCCGGTCGATCAGGTAACGGCGTGACTCGGCAAGCAGAGCCATGGTTTCCATCATCGTCCGGTCGAAGAATTCTACCGTTGCCATCCAGCCTTACCAACTCGCTCTTTCGACTCACGCCATCCGATCACCTGTTGCGGTACCCGGATCAGGACGAAGACTAGGACGAATGCAATCGCCCTTTCATCACAAATACGCGTTAGGACTTAACAAAGTTTTGCACGGATAGTTCAGCGCTGGCCAAATCCCGGAAATCTCGTGCCGGATTTGAGAAAAATGCGTCGGGTTTCGTTATTGCAAACGACCTTGCATGCGCGGATATGGGATTTCCCCCCGTCTTCACCAGCGTCTTCACCAGCCATTAACCAAGTCCCGCCGCGCTCTTGAAAGCCGAAAGCCCGCTCCCTACCTGTCTCTATGCCGGATGGCCAGGTGGCGCCGGTATCAATGAGAAGTCGACCATGCGGTGGCTTCCGATTGTTCAAACCATGTTGCTCAATGGAGAATGTGGCATGCGTAACTACGATCTCACTCCCCTCTTCCGCTCGTCTGTTGGCTTTGACCGCTTGTCCCGCTTGGTGGACAATGCATCGCGCGCCGATGAATCGGCCCTTTCCTATCCGCCCTACAATATCGAGCGCACTGGCGAAGACACCTATCGCGTCAGCATGGCAGTGGCCGGTTTCTCGGAAGCCGAACTGACCATCACGGCGCAGGAAAACTCGCTGGTGATCACGGGCAAGCCGACAAAGGAAGAGAAGGAACGCAATTTCCTTTATCGCGGCATCGCCGGACGCGCCTTCGAGCGCCGCTTCGATCTCGCCGACCACATCCGCGTTGCCGGCGCCAATCTGACGAATGGCCTGCTGCATGTGGATCTCGTCCGCGAGATTCCGGAAGCCGCGAAGCCGCGCACGATTTCAATCAATCAGCCGGCCAAGGCCCTCAGTCAGGCGGCCTAAACCTGACTTGAGATCGCGCCCGATACACGCGATCAATCCGAAGACGAGCCGGGCAGCGCAAGCTGCCCGGCCGTTTTCGTTTCGGCTTATCGCGCTGTAGCTATCAATGTGTCCGTCGTCTGATCCGGCCGCTCGGCCATGATCATATGGCCGCAACCCGCCAGCACCGTGACCTTGGCGCCACCGGCGACTTTCGTCATTGCCGCGGCCAGCTGCCGCCCCTTGTTAGGCGGCGTCATGCGATCCTCGGCACCGAGCAGCAGATGCGTCGGTGCCTGCACCTGTGCGGCATCATCCATCCCATCGCGATAGGCATCGCAAGCGCCAAGATCCGTCGCCAGCACACCCGGCCGTGACCGCTGGATCAAGCGCTCGCCGGCAAGGCGCATCTGCAAGCCCGGCACCTTGTTGCCGCCGACCTGCCCGGCCGGCCCGAAACCCCACATGGCGATCAGTGCGCTCGCCGTGCTGAGATCATCGCGTGCTGCCCCGAGCAGCTCGGGATGCACCGGCATCTCCGCCGCTGCGGCCACGAGACAGAGCGCCTGCATCCGTGACGGCGTCGTCGCAGCCATGTGCAGCGCCGTCAATGCACCCATCGAATGACCAGCGATGGCGGCACGTTCAATTCCGAGGGTATCGAGCAACGACCAGCACCACTCTCCTTGCGCATCGATCGACGGCAAGGGCGCGCCACCGGATCGCCCATGTCCCGGCAGGTCCGGTGCGATTACTACACAGCCGTGATGCGCCAGATAGCGCGCCTGCAGGCTCCAGACCGAATGATCGAGACCGGCGCCATGCAGCAGCAGGATCGCTGGCCTGGTCTTGTCGACCGGCTGCCCGCCGGTGGCAATGAAGACGGAAGAACCGGCAACCGAGAGTTCCATCACCGTCACGCCTTCTGCGAGACGCGCAAGGCGGCGCCAAGATCGTCGATAATGTCCTGCAAGGTCTCAAGCCCCACCGAGAGGCGGATCATGTCCTCGCCGATGCCGGCCGCCTGGAGTGCCGCTTCATCGAGCTGACGATGGGTCGTGCTCGCCGGATGAATAACCAGTGTCTTGGCATCACCGACATTGGCGAGATTGGAGGCGAGCTTCAGCGCATCGACGAATTTGCGGCCGGCGGGACGCCCACCCTTCACGCCGAAACTGATCATCGACCCGGCGCCACGCGGCATCAGCTTGTCAGCAAGGGCGCGATCGGGGCTGTCCGGCGCGCCGGGATAATTGACCCAGGCGACGGCCGGATTTTCTGCGAGAAAGGCCGCGACACCGCGCGCATTGGCGACATGCCGTTCCATGCGCAACGGCAAGGTTTCGATCCCCTGCAGGATATGGAAGGCATTGGCCGGGCTCATGCAGGCGCCGAAATCACGCAGGCCTTCCAGGCGAGCCCGCACGACAAAGGCCGCCGGGCCGAATTCATCGGCAAAGGAAATGCCGTGATAGCCGGCATAGGGTTCCGTCATGGTCGGGAACTTGTCGTTCTGCCGCCAGTCGAAGCGGCCACCATCGACCAGCACACCGCCGATCGCGAGACCATGCCCGCCCATCCACTTCGTCGCCGAATGCAGCACGATATCGGCGCCATGATCGAGCGGCTTCAACAGCACCGGCGGCGTGAAGGTGGAATCGATCAGCAGCGGTATGCCGGCTGCATGCGCGACAGCAGCGACGGCCGGAATGTCGAGCACTTCAAGGCCGGGATTGCCGATCGTCTCGGCAAAGACCAACCGCGTCTCCGGTCTGATCGCGGCGCGAAAGGCAGCGATATCGCGCGGTGGCACGAAGCTGGTGGTGATGCCGAAGCGCGGCATGGTCAGGCGCAGCATGTTGAGGCTGCCGCCATAGAGCGCCTGCGAGGCAACGATATGTCCGCCGCTGCTCATCAATGTCGCGATCGCCAGATGCAAAGCGGCATGACCGCTCGCGGTCGCCACCGCACCGACGCCGCCATCGAGTGAGGCGATGCGTTCTTCCAGCACGGCGACGGTGGGATTACTGATGCGGCTGTAGATGTGTCCGGGCCGCTCAAGATTGAACAGGGCCGCGGCATGATCGGAATCGTCGAAGACGTAAGATGTTGTTTGATAGAGCGGCACAGCACGTGCGCCGGTTGCAGGATCGACTTGCTGCCCGGCATGCAGGCTCAGCGTTTCCGCTCCCAGGAATCTCGGCTCCACCATCTCGCCCTCTTCGATCCAGCGGCACGACGGAACTGGCGCAACACCAGTCCACAAAAACGGAGGGCCGCTCGACTGGAACTTCCAGCGGCGGCCCTCTCTTTTATAGCCTCAACCTGTCTAACTTGCCCTCAGGCAGGTGAAAGTTACGAGCGCATGACATGGTCGTCAAGCCGCAAAACATGGACGCGATATGGATCGAGATTTGTTGTCTTTTATATCCAGCAAATGACTTCGGCTCCTGCATGCATGATGCGGCAGCAGATGTAACCCTTCGCCGTCGCAGCAGAGGGCACAATAAAAAAGCCGCCGAAGGATCGGCGGCAAGTTAGACAGGGAGGCATGAAACTGGATCGCAGGAATGATCCAGGAAGGAACAGCCCAAAAGAACTGTCCTGTGTATCAATTTAACCGCTTCCCGTGAACAAAGCGTTAATTTTCCTGGTTTTTTTGCCCGTATCGCGTTTTTTTTGCCGTGACCAAAAACCCAGTCGGCCAAAACCAAAATGGTTACTCAGGGCGTCTTGAAGAGGCCTGACGCTGCCGAGAGATGCGCCTGCTTGGCCGCGATCTTCCCTTCGACACGCGCGATTTCCTCTTTCATTTCCGCGATATAGGCCTGCAATTCCTCGATCGACAGCGGGTCGAGATTGCGCAAAGTTGGTTTCTTTTTCAGCGGTTCGAGATCTTCGAAATCCATTCCTAATCTCCTTCCGCACCCAGATTAGCCCTCGGCCGGCAGCAAAAAAAGAGTACAGCCGGCACCTGAAATGACGGCCGATCCGGGCCCCTTAGTTCCGCCCGAATATAACGCGGGGCCTGTCTGGATTCGACCGAATCGACCGGCAGCCCAGAATCGATTAAGACCGGATCGATTAAGACCGGATTGATTACCCGGCCCACCATCTGCCGAAGCTGCCCAGCAAGGAGCGCCCGATCATGACCCTGCCCGCCCAGATGACTGTCATTGAGATCACCTCGCCAGGCGGCCCGGACGTGTTGAAAGCCGCCTCCCGGCCGCTGCCGGAATTGCGCGCGGGCGAGGTTCTGATCAAGGTGGCCGCCGCCGGCGTCAACCGGCCGGACGTCATGCAGCGCGCCGGCAGCTACGCCCCGCCGCCGGGCGCATCCGACCTGCCGGGGCTGGAAGTCGCCGGGACGATCGTTGCTACCGCCGGCGATTGCGGTGTCTGGAAGATCGGCGATGCCGTGATGGCGCTGACGCCAGGCGGCGGCTATGCCGAATATTGTGCCACCCCGGCCCCGCATTGCCTACGCCTGCCGAAGGGCTACGATTTCGTCCAGGGTGCGGCCATTCCGGAAAACTATTTCACCGTCTGGACCAATGTCTTCGACCGTGCGCGCCTCAAATCCGGCGAAAGCTTCCTGGTCCATGGCGGTTCCTCCGGTATCGGTACCACGGCGATCCAGCTCGCCCATCATTTCGGCGCCCGTGTCTTCACCACCGCCGGCAGCAAGGAGAAATGCGATACCTGCCGGACGCTTGGGGCAGACGTCGCCATCAACTATCGTGACCAGGATTTCGTCGACGCGATCATGCAGGCGACCGATCGCGCCGGCATCGACGTCATTCTCGACATGGTCGGCGGCGACTACATCAACCGCAATCTCAAGGTCCTGGCGCTGGATGGCCGGTTGGTACAGATCGCCTTCCTGCAGGGGAATACCGCCGAGATCAATCTCGCCCAGATCATGGTGAAACGGCAGACCATCACCGGCTCGACCCTGCGCCCGCGCACCGTGGCCGACAAGGCGGCGATCGCCAATGCCCTGGCGGAAAAGGTCCTTCCCCTGCTCGACGCCGGCGCCATCAAGCCGATCATCCATAAGACGTTCCCGCTGCGGGAAGCCGCTGCGGCCCATCAGCTGATGGAAACCAGCACCCATACCGGCAAGATCATGCTGGCGGTCTGAGGGCTGGTGGCCGGGAGCTCGGTTTTCCCTTCCCGGGATGGCGATCCGGCCAGAAGGGTAATTGCCGCACGGAACCGGCAGGCTGCCGGTTCCTGCTTTAAAAACAACCAATTATACCCATATTTTCGGCATGGGCCGGCGCGTGACGGAGTTCTGGCGGCAGCGAAAATTGACCGCTAAGTGTCTTGTCAAATTGAACTTTCGCTTGGCACGGCCGGCCCAAAGATGGTAAGTGGCGGG
>DATMUQ010000292.1:0-2278 GCA_035563795.1 Terriglobales bacterium
CCAGTCGCCGCCGATATTGCGGAAGATCCGCTGCACGATCACGGCGGCAGCAATGCCGAGAATGCTGGCGACGCCGCTATTCAGGAAGCTGTCGAATGGCAGGTCATAGCTGTTCTGGATACCGACCGCGGTGGTGAAGCCGAGGATGACCGGCAAGGCATTGCCGGCTTGCGTCGGCAGCCCCAGCATATATCCGTAGGGTAGATAGAACAGGCACAACACCACCATCAGGGAGATCGGCCCGGCGACGGGTGGCAACAGGAAGAGCACATATATTCCCGCCAGCGCCGTGCCGATCACGGTGCCTTTGAGAAAGCCGATCGACAATTGTGCGGGATTGTCAGCGGCGGCGAAGATCGAACAGAGCACGCCGGCCTGGATGACGGCACCCGAGCCGCTCGGCCAGGCGCTATAGACCCAAAGGAAGTTGCAGATGAGGATCGCCAGCGTCGCCGAAATACCGCCGAGGGCTGCCATCAGGTGATCGCGATGCAGGGAAAGCGGCACGGCCGCCATCGGCGCCCGGCGATGTTCTCGGATCATCTGCTGCAGGTCACGGCATTCGTCCCAGACCAGCAGCATGTCCTTCAATCGGGCGACCACCGTGGTGGTCAAGAGCAGATGACGGTCGGCGACAATCTGAACATCACTCGGCGAGCCGGCTTCGATATCCCGCACTAGATCATCGCGCACCGTCCGGTCGGCGCCATCGGCGGTCACATAGGCCGCGGTGCGCTCCAGCAAGGCGGCATGTTCTTGCAGGAGGTCGCTGCCCTCCCGCCGCAGCATCGATAACCGATCCTCGATCGAGCCCGTAACCGCCATGACGCTATGCATGCGGCGCTGCAATTCATAGATCCAGGCCCGTGCGTCCCGCAATGCGGGGGTGTCGAAGACGGCATGCTCCTGCAGCGTATTAATGGCGATCGAATCCGCCAGCAACCGCCCCTGATTGGCCAGCGCAGCGTCATCCTCGCCGTGACGCCGCAGGACCTTGTCGATCAGCTGGGCGGCATCGTTCATCCAATCGTCGATGCGCTTTTGCAGCGCCGCACCGGCCCGCTGCGGAAAGATCAGCTGATTGGCAATAACCGCACAACCGATACCGATAATGATCTCTTCGCAGCGCGCCACGGCGATATCAAAAATCGCCCCCGGTGTATCGACCGCCGGAAAGGCGATGATCGAAGCGGTATAGCCGGCCAGCATGAAACTGTAACTGCGGGCAGTGCGATCAAGCAGCGAGAGATAGACGCAGAGGCCGAGCCAGAGCGCCAGAACCAAAGCCTGCAGGCTGGAAGCTGACGACATGTTACCAAGAACGATGACCGCCAGGACACCGCCCGCCAGCGTGCCGACCACGCGGTAAAGCGCCTTTGACTGCACCATCCCGGCGAAAGGCTGGGCGACGATATAGGCCGTCAGCACCGCCCAGGATGGTCTTTCCAGATCAAGCTCGAAAGAGATGAACATGGCCAGCATCGCGCCGGCGAAAGACTTCAGGGTAAAGATGACGTTTCTCAAGCCGGCCGGCATGATTCCCCCGATACCCTCCATCCCCTTTTGATCCTGCTCGGGTTGATCCCGCTCGGATCGAACCCGGTCGGGCGCATCCTATCACGGCGGCGGGGCGAATGCCGCCACCTTCGCAGCTGACGCAACGGTGAACCGGGGCCGGGAACCCAAGGCGGCCGATGGGGTTTCTTTTCCGGGTAGGGAAGCCAACAGCAGGCGGAGTTTCATGCACGCGTTGACCGTCCAGCCAAAGCAAGCCCGGTCCCTGGGCCTGCGCTCCATCGATCCCCCGGTGCCCCAGCCAGGCAAGCTTCTGGTCAAATGCCTTGAGATCGGCATTTGCGGCACCGATAGCGAGATCGTGGCCGGCCATTATGGCGAGGCGCCAGACCGGCAGGATCGTCTCGTCATCGGCCACGAATGCCTTGGCGAGGTGCTACAGCCGGTCCCCGATACACCTTTCACCAGCGGCGATCTGGTGGTCGGCTTTGTGCGGCGGCCGGACCCCGTGCCCTGTGAGAATTGCGCGGCCGGCGAATGGGATATGTGCCGCAATGGCGGCTATACCGAGCGCGGCATCAAAGCCGCGGATGGCTATGCGGCGGAGCGTTTCACCCTGTCGCCGGATTACGCCATCAAGCTGCCAATCGCCTTGCGATCTGTCGGCGTCCTGACGGAGCCAGCCAGCGTCGTCGCCAAGGCCTGGGAGCAGGTTCTGCGGATCGGTAGCCGCAGCAGCTGGCATCCCTGTCATGTCCTGATC
>DATMUQ010000293.1:0-2400 GCA_035563795.1 Terriglobales bacterium
CTTGCCGGCAAGGCTGCCGAGCTCACCGCGCAGGCCGTCGATCATGCGGTTGGCGACGGCGGTATCCAGCGCCTCGTAGTCATGACGCGAATAGTAGTGCCGGCCATAGCGGCGCCAATGGTCGTGCAGGATCTCCATTACCGGCTGGCCGCGCACAGCCAAGAGATTGAGCCAGAACAGCACAGCCCAGAGGCCGTCCTTCTCGCGCACATGGTTGGAACTGGTGCCGTAGCTCTCTTCGCCACAGAGCGTCACCTGATGCGCATCCAGGAGATTACCGAAGAATTTCCACCCGGTCGGCGTCTCGAAGCAGGGAACATGCAGTTCCCTGGCAACGACATCGGCGGCCTGGCTGGTCGGCATCGAGCGGGCGATACCGGCAATGCCCTCACGATAGCCGGGCACCAATTTGGCATTGGCGGCGAGCACGGCGAGGCTGTCGCTGGGCGAGACAGGCAGCTTGCGACCGAGGATCATGTTGCGATCGCCATCGCCATCGGAAGCGGCGCCGAAGACCGGGCCGTTATCCTGCCACAGCAGCTTCATCAGCTCTTCGGCATAAGCGGGGTTGGGATCGGGATGGCCGCCGCCGAAATCCGGCAGCGGCTTGGCATTCATGATCCAGTCGGCGCGTACACCAAGAAGATCGCCGAGGATGCGCCGCGCATAGGGACCGGTCACGGCATGCATGGCGTCGAAGCGCAGGTTGCAGGTCTTGAGGAAGTCCTTCAGCCGGTCAAAATCGAACAGCTGCTGCATCAGCTCGGCATAGTCACTGACCGGATCGACGATCTCGATCGTCGTCTCGCCAAGGGTCGACTTGCCGGGCTTGCCGAGATCCGGCAGCGTGCCCTCGATGATCTTATAGCCGGTCACCTGCTGCGAGCGGGCATAGATCGCCTCGGTGATCTTCTCCGGTGCCGGGCCGCCATTGCCGATATTGTATTTGATGCCGAAATCGCCATCGGGCCCACCGGGATTGTGGCTGGCCGAGAGTACGATGCCGCCATGGGCCTTGTGCTTGCGGATGATGCAGCTCACTGCCGGGGTCGAGAGCAAGCCATCCTGGCCGACCAGGACACGGCCGATGCCGTTGGCGGCGGCGATGCGCAGGATGATGCCGATCGCTTCGTCATTGTAATAGCGGCCGTCACCGCCGAGGACCAGGGTCTGGCCTTTGGCCTCGATGGTGTCGAAAATCGCCTGGGTGAAATTGGCGAGGTAATGCGGTTGCTGGAAATGCTTCACCTTCTTGCGCAGACCCGAGGTGCCGGGGCGCTGGTCGGTGAAAGCCTGGCTGGAAATGGTTTTAATCATTGAATGTCCCGTTCAGGAAACGAGCGCCCGGCGGTGCCCGTCGAATACGCCTTGGCTGCTAAGATGGAGGTTGGTCAGGGTCCGCTCGGCATACCGCATGCGCCAGCTCAGCATCTTCTGGGCATAACGCAGCATCTCTGCCCCCCGTTCCGGCTGCTCCGCCAGATTGTGCATTTCGTAGGGGTCCGCCTGCATGTCGAAGAACAGCGGCGGCAGGTTCGCGAAATGGACATATTTGTATTTTTCATCGCGGATGACGGTGAAATAGCAGTCATCCGGGGCGAGGCCGAGGGCGATCTCGGCATCGAGACGGGGCAGGTTCGGCGTATAGCGGAAATCGACCTCGTAATGCACGGCATCGCGCCAATTGGCCGGGGTCTCTCCCTGCAGGAAGGGCAGCAGTGAATGCCCGTCGCATTGCGCCGGGATATCACGGCCGAGCCAGTCGAGAATGGTCGGCATGACATCGACCGATTCGGTGAACCGATCGACCACCTGGCCGCGGGCGTCATCCGCGGCACCGCGCGGATCGCGGATGATCAGGGGGATATGGAAGCTCTGCTCGAAATAGGTTTCCTTGCCCCAGGTATAATGATCGCCGCCCATCTCGGCATGATCGCAGGTGAAGACGATCAGCGTGTTGTCGTATTCGCCGGTCGCCTTGAGATGGGCGATGATGCGGCCGACCTGCTCATCGACCTGGGTGATCATGGCGTAATAGGTCGCCCGCATCTGCCGCAGGTTCAACTCGTCCATGGTGACGAAGTTGTTCACATTGTGCTCGTCATAACCCTTGGTCCGGCCGAGCGAGTCAATCCACAGCTTGAGATGCGGATGCTGGGCGCCTTCCTCTTCCGGTGTCGGCTTGCGTTGCGGCAGCGGCACATCGTCCGGATGGTAGAGGGTGTTATAGGGTTCCGGCGCAATGATTGGCGGATGTGGCCGCAGGAAGACGCAATGTACGAACCAGTTTTCCTGCTGCCGGACCGAGAGCCATTTCAGCACGGTATCCGCCATGAAGGTGGTCTCGCTATCCTCCGCCGTGAAGATCGTCGGGTGATAATTATGGCCGCGGCCCGGTGG
>DATMUQ010000294.1:0-4173 GCA_035563795.1 Terriglobales bacterium
ATAATCGACATTGATCTGCAGCAGGAAGCGGTCGAGCTGGGCTTCCGGCAGGGGATAGGTACCTTCTTGTTCCAGCGGGTTCTGTGTGGCCAGTACATGGAACGGGCTCGGCAACGCATAGGTCTGGCCGGCGATCGAGACCTTGTGTTCCTGCATGGCCTGCAGCAGGGCGGATTGGGTACGCGGGCTGGCGCGGTTGATTTCATCCGCCATCAGCAGCTGACAGAAAACCGGTCCCTGGATGAAGCGGAAGCTGCGCCGCCCGGTATCGGATTCTTCCAGGACTTCCGAGCCGGTGATATCCGCCGGCATCAGATCGGGGGTGCATTGCACGCGATTGGCATCGAGCCCGAACACGCGACCCAGCGTATCCACCAGTTTTGTCTTGGCGAGGCCCGGCACGCCGATCAGCAGGACATGTCCGCCGGCCAGCAAAGCTGTCAGGGATTGCTCGATCGTCGTTTCCTGCCCAAATATAACCGTCGCCAAAGCGGCGCGGAGATCGGTGAGGCGACCGGCGAGACGATCGATCTCGGCGGCCAAATCAGGTGTTTCTGCGGCATTCTGGGACTGGCTGGCGGTGCTGCCGAGGGATACGCTGCTCGTCATCTCGTGATCCGTTCCTTGTGTCGGCGTAAGCTATTGATATGGAGGGTAAACCTTTGAGCGGGGCAATGTCCAACGCAGACTTTTCGCAATTGCCCCTGTGTGGTGACCTCGATATGCGGATCGCGCGTGATGGCACCTGGTACTACCGGGGGTCGCCGATCAGCCGCAAGCCGCTGGTGAAGCTATTTTCTAGCGTATTGCGGCGAGAAGATGACGGCGCCTATTGGCTGGTGACGCCGGCGGAGCGCGGCCGGGTGGTTGTCGAGGATGCGCCTTTCACCGCCATTGAGGTCATGGCCAGCGGCACGGGCCGCGAGCAGATCCTGCGGCTGCGGACCAATATCGATGAGGAAGTCGTGGTCGATGCCGGACATCCGATCTGGATGACGGAAGACCCCGTCAGCGGTGCGCCGGCCCCCTATCTCCGTATCCGCCCGGCCGTGCCGCCAGCGACGCCGGCGTCTATTTCACGCCTGCGCCCGGTCGATGCGGAGCCACCCTTCGGGCTGGAGGCCTTGATTCTGCGCTCCGTCTACTACCATCTGGTTGAATTGGGTGACTATCACCTGATCGACGGCAAGACGGTATTTGGCATCTGGAGCAGCGGTAGCTTCTTTCCGCTGGGCGAGCTGCCATCGGACGAGGTCGAAGCGGAAGTTGCCACAACGAGAGGCGGAGAGACGGCCTGACCATGACCAGTTTGCGCGACGCCATCATCAGCCGTTTCCAACAGGCGCCAGCACCCCGTCGCCGTTCGGCACCCGGTACCACGCCGGAAGATACCGTGCAGCAGGCGATCAGGCGCGGGGATCAGGATCTCAACCCCGATATGGAGCCGCGCCAGCCTTTGCTCGCCGCCGCCGTTCTCGTCCCGTTGATGGAGCGCGACGAAGGCACCACGGTGCTCCTCACCTTGCGGGCGGCACATCTCTCCGATCATGCCGGGCAGGTCAGTTTCCCCGGTGGCCGCATCGATCCCGGCGATATCGATCCGGAAGCTGCTGCCTTGCGCGAGGCGGAGGAGGAAATCGGCCTGCCGCGCGGCCATGTCAATCTGATCGGCCGGCTCGACACCTATGTCACGCGGACCGGCTATGAGGTCATTCCCTGCGTCGGGCTGGTGACGCCACCGCTGGAACTGCACCCCGACCCCAATGAGGTGGCCGCGGTCTTCGAAGTGCCACTGGCTTTTTTCCGGAACCCCACCAACCGGCAGCGCGAGACCCGCATCTTCCAGGGACGGGAAAGGCATTTCTATGTCTATCCCTGGGAGGATCGTTACATCTGGGGCGCTACCGCCGGCATGCTGTCGAATCTGGCGGAACTGCTGGGCGAGCATGACGATTAGGAAGCGCGCGACCAAGTAACCTGCCCGGTTGATGTCGCCCCCCGTTGACGTTTTGGTGGATGCCCGCCGATAGTGGCGCCATGACGCAGTCTTCTTCCTTTCAGGCCCTGCCGCAGCCATGGATGCGACAAGGGCCGGCCCGCAAGGTCTACGATGCCATCACCGCCGACGGTGATGCGGCACGTTTCGTCGGCGGCTGCGTGCGGGATGCCCTGCTGGGGCGCAAGATCAATGACGTCGATATCGCCAGCCCGCTGCCACCGGAAAAGGTCATTGCATTGCTGGAGGCAGCGGGCCTCAAGGCCATTCCTACTGGCATCGAGCACGGCACCGTGACAGCGGTGGCCGATCACGAACCGGTCGAGGTGACGACCCTGCGCCGCGATGTCGAGACCTTCGGGCGGCAGGCACGCGTCGCCTTTACCGATGACTGGAAGGCTGATGCGGCGCGGCGCGATCTCACCATGAATGCGCTCTCCTGCGGGCTCGACGGTGTCGTCCACGATTATTTCAACGGCCTCGAGGATCTCGCCGCCGGCCGCGTGCGCTTCGTCGGCGATGCGAAGACGCGGATGCGCGAGGACTATCTGCGCATCCTCCGCTTCTTCCGCTTCCATGCCAGTTATGCGACGGGTGCCCTCGACGCGGAAGCCATGGCGGCGGCCCGCAGCTGCTGCTCGCAGCTGGCACATCTCTCCGGCGAGCGGCTGCGGCAGGAGACGCTGAAGCTATTGCGCGCGGCGCGCGGCCCGGCGACCTGGGGCGAGATGCTGGCCGGCGGCATTGTCGATGCCTATCTGCCGGAAGCCCATGCCATCGATCATCTGCATCGCGTCGCCGAACGCGAATCGATCTGCGCGCTGCCGGCTTCGGGCATTCGCCGGCTGGCGGCCCTTCTCGGCAACAAGACGGATGCGCTTGCCGTCGGTACACGCTTGCGTCTGTCGCGGCGTGAGCAGGAACGCCTGGCCGGCATCGCCAGCGGCCCCGGGCAGCTTCTCGAATTGCACGCGCCGGCGCTGCATTGCCTGGTCTATCGTCACGGCAATGAGCTGGCACTCGACCTCGTGCTGGTGCATGCGCCGATCGGTGCCAGGGATGATGATCTGCGCAAGGCGACGACGATCATCGCCGATTGGCCGGCGCCGAAGCTGCCGGTCGGTGGCCATGATCTGATGGCGCTCGGCATCGAGCCGGGCGCATCGCTTGGACGCTGGCTGGCGCTGGTCGAATCCTGGTGGATCGCCGGCGATTTCACCGCCGACCGCAGCGCCTGCCTCGATTGGCTGAAGGTCCAGCGCGCGCTGTCATAGGCCCGTCCGCGCCGGCGTCCTTTAAGGCCAGAGCACTTCCGGCGGCATCGACATCAGGATCGCTTCGGTATTGCCGCCGGTCTTCAGGCCAAAGGTGGTGCCGCGGTCATAGAGCAGGTTGAACTCGACATAGCGGCCGCGGCGGATCAATTGGCGCCGGCGCTCTTCCGGCGTCCAGCTTTTGTTCATGTGCCGGCGCACGATCTCCGGATAGACCGCCAGGAAAGCCTCGCCCACCGCCTGGGTGAAGCCGAAATCGTGGTCCCAGCGGCCGGTATTGAGGCTGTCATAGAAGATGCCGCCGATGCCGCGCGGCTCCTGGCGATGCGGCAGATAGAAGTAGTCGTCGCACCATTTCTTGAAGCGCGGATAGTAGCCGGGATCGAAACGGTCGCAGGCGCCCTGGAAGGCCGCATGGAAATCGGCCGCGTCCTGCGCATGGGCATCGACGAACATCGGCGTCAGATCGGCGCCGCCGCCGAACCAGGCATTGCTGGTGGCGATATGGCGGGTGTTCATATGGACCGCCGGCACCAAAGGCGAGCGCAGATGCGCCACCAGGGAAATGCCACTGGCCCAGAACTGGCCGGTCTCGCCGGCGCCAGGAATCTGCTTGCGGAATTCCGGTGAGAACACGCCATGCACGGTGGAGACGTTGACCCCCACCTTCTCGAAGACACGGCCTCGCATCACCGACATCACGCCACCGCCGCCCTGACCATGGGACATCGCCTCATCGGGCCGCTGCCAGGCCTGGCGCTCGAAGCGGCCGGGGGTGAGAGCGGCATGTTCTGTGCCGGCGAGTTCGTCCTCGAGCTGCTCGAAGGCGGCACAGATGCGATCGCGCAAGGTCACAAACCAGCCGGCGGCCAGGGTCTGATGGTTTGTCGGGTAGTCGCTCAT
>DATMUQ010000295.1:0-3300 GCA_035563795.1 Terriglobales bacterium
GGGCTGCGCCTGCATCGCCCGGCCGGTGAAATCTCCCTCGGCTGGCTGTTTCGCCAGACCGAGGACAATCTCGCCCTTGCCGATTGCTTCCAGCCGAGCGGCTGCGATTGCCCGCTCGCCGGGAGCTGCCGGATGACCGGCATCCTGCAGGAGGCGATCAAGGCTTTCCTCGCCGTGCTGGATCGCTATACCTTGCGCGAATTGCTGGTCGATCCCGAACTCCTGCGCGGCATCATGGCGATCGCACCGAAGCCGGCTGGCGCTGTCGCCGCCGAATAAGGCGGGTCGCCCCTGGCAATCGACCAGGCAATCAACCAGTCTATCGCTCGGCAACTTGCCGGCGGGCGGCGGCGCGGCCATCCATCTCCCGCGCGACAAGTCGGCTAGGCTGGGTTAGCATGCGGCGTTCAGGGCAACCGCGATTGACCATGCCGCATCCGACCGAACGCCGATTTTGCGCCGCCGATATCTTTTGCCGCGTCGTCTTTTCGCCGTTCTGGCGCGTGACGGCAGCGCTCTCCTTGTTGTCGGCCGGTCTCACGGCTTGCGTGGCGCCGCCACCGCCGCAGCCACATGCCCATGATCCGTTGACCTGGTCGTCGGCGATCGGGCGGCTGGATGATGATCGGGTCGACAGCTCCTGCAGCGCCACCCTGGTGGCACCCGATGTCATCGCCACCGCCGCCCATTGCGTTGTGGTCGATGGCCGCACCGTTGATGCCACCGAGCTCACCTTCTATCCCAATCTCGGCGCCGCCTCACTGCCATCGGCGAAAGGTGTCCGGGTGATGGCGATTGGCGAGGATAAGCGACGCTCATCGGGACATATCGACGACGTCGATATCTCGGCCGATTGGGCGCTGGTGCAGATTGCCCCACCGATTACCGCCGTGGCGCCGATCCCGCTCGGCCGGTTCACGGCGGCGGAAATCGACCAGGCTCTGGCGGCCGGCGGCGAGCTGTCGCAAGCCGGCTATGGCGTCTATGGCCTGACGCTCGGCCAGCATCTCTACCAGCAGGGCCATTGCCAGCGCCTGGATGGCGACAAGCTGCCGGCTGACAAGCGTGATTATGTGCTGTTCACCAGCTGCCGCCCGATCAAGGGCGATAGCGGCGGGCCATTGGTCCTCACCAAGGTCAATGGCAATCGCTTCCTGGTCGGCGTGGTTTCCGCGTATGAATTCACCGGCGGTACAGCGGGCCGCATCACCATCGCCGTGGCGGCTCTTGGCTTCGAACGCCGTCTTGCGGGATTGCGCTGATGCGGCGCTGGCGCAGCCAGTTGCAACTTTGTGCCGCGGTGCTGGCGTTCCTGGTATTGGCAGCCTGTGCGGCCCGACAGCCGAGCCCGCCGCCACCTGCGCCGCCGGCACCCACGCCCGTGGCACTACCTTGGACCACGGCGATCGGTGCCTTGCAGAATCTCAGCAACAACCAGACTTGCACGGCGACGTTGATCGCCCAGGATGTGATCGTGACGGCCGCCCATTGCCTGGCCGACGGCATGCCGCAATTTGGCGGGCGGGAATTCGTCTTCCTGCCCAATGAAGGTGCCGCCCCGAATTTCCCGCCCTTGCGTATTCTTGGCATCCAAGCGGTCGGCCAATCGGTGCAGCAGGGCGTGATCGATGGCAGCCAGGCCAGCGGCGACTGGGCCCTGCTGCGGGTCGAAGCTGCGCCGCCGGCTTTGCATCCGGTGACTGTCAACGCCATGCGCCTGGACCAGATCAACGCCCGGCTCGCCGCCGGCGACCATTTCTTTTCCGGCGGATACGGGACACCCGGCCTGCTGCAATTCACCGAACATCAGAATTGCCAGCCGGTAGATGCCTCCGGCCTCGGGGCCTATCTCGATGACGGCCTCATCGCCACCGATTGCATGGTGCGGCCGCGCGATAGTGGCGGGCCCATGGTGCTGGTCGATATTGCCGGTCGGCCGCATCTGATCGCCATCATTTCCGGGATCGGCCGACCCAATAGCGATCATCCCTTTGGTGTCGGCGTCGAAGCACTGCACTTTCAGTCTTACCTCAAGGGCGTACCGATCAGCCTCATGGATCCTGCCGGGAAGCTGGCGCCGGCCAGCTGAGGGCAGCCGGGTCGGAAGCACTTTATTGACAGGCCCATCAAAGCTGTATACAGCTAGATGAAACAGAAAACGCCCCATCAATACGGGCGGTGCCGAGCTTGCGATCGTTCTCGTCCTGGTCTGAGGAGAGTGGCCGCAAGCGGGGCATGCAGATCCGGGAGGAAGAGATGACGGCAAGCCTGGTCCAGTCCGCCCCAGGGCAACAAGCAGGGGGGCAAGAAGCAGGGCAGGAAGACGTCGCATCGTCGTCGGCGCCGCCGCGGGAGAGCGCCGGGCGTCGTCGCGATCGCCGGGCGCATGCCGGTCGGTCGGGTGGCGGTCCACGACAGCAGCCTTTCGGCCAGGTGCCGAATACCTATCGTCCCATCGAGGTGATGAGCGCCGATCAGATCGAAGCGATCCATCAGGCTTCATTGAAAGTACTGGCTGAGGTCGGCATCGAGGTGATGCATGACGAAAGCCGGGTGCGGCTGAAGGCTGCCGGGGCGGAGGTCGACGAGGCGACCCATCGCGTGCGCTTCGATCCGGCTTTGGTCGAGGAAAAGATCAAGACCATCCCCGCCAGCTTCAAGATGCATGCACGCAACCCCGCCTATCACGTCGAAGCCGGCGGTGGGCAGATGATCTTCGCGGCGACCGGCGGCCCGGCTTTCGCGCATGATCTCGATCGCGGCCGGCGGCCCGGCAATTACGCCGATATGTGCGATTACATCCGCCTGGTGCACAGCCTCAACATCATCCACCAGGAAGGCGGCTGTCCGGTCGAGCCCACCGATCTGCCGCCGGATTCGCGCCATCTCGATTTCTATCAGGCAGCGCTCACCTTGACCGACAAGACCTGGCAATGCTGGGCCTTGGGACGCTACCGGGTGGAAGACGCCCTCAACATGATCGAGATCGCCTATGGCATGAGCCGCGAAGACATGGCGGCACGGCCGGTGACCCTGACGGTGATCAATTCCAATTCGCCGCTGAAGCTCGACATCCCGATGGGCGAGGCGCTGACGGCGATGTCGCTGGCCGGCCAGCCGATCGCCTTGACCCCCTTCACGCTGTCGGGCGCCATGAGCCCGGTCACCATCGGCGGCGCGCTCACCCAGCAGAATGCCGAAGCCTTGGCGATGATGACGCTGACCCAGATCGTCCGGCCGGGCGCGCCGGTGATGTATGGCGGCTTCACCTCGAATGTTGATATGCGCACCGGCTCCCCC
>DATMUQ010000296.1:0-6147 GCA_035563795.1 Terriglobales bacterium
GGCGGCGCGCGGCAGATTGGCCGCGCGTGAGACGCTGTTGGCAACGGAGGTACGGCCAAGCTTGATGCGAGCGGCCCATTCGCTGAGCGTGCCGACCAGCAGCCAGCCCGCCAGCGCCATGCCGGCGAAGGCCATGAAGGACGTCTGGTCGGTGACGTACCAGGTGATGGCGATGGCGAGGATTGCAGCGACACCGGCGGCGGTCAGGCGCTGCAAGGCACCCGGCAGGTCACCGCGTTTCCATCCCAGGAACGGACCGATCGCCGTCAGCAGCACCAGCGGCATGGCGATCGGCACGAAGACGGTCTGGAAGTAAGGCGGGCCGACCGAGATGGTGCCGAGATTCATGACGCTGAGGATGAGCGGCGCCAAAGTGCCGAACAGCACCGTCGCCGCCAGCACCGCGAGCAGCAGGTTGTTGAGGACGAGGGCACCCTCGCGGCTGATCGGCGCGAAGAAGCCGCCTTGCCGCAGGATCGGTGCGCGCCAGGCGAAGAGCGACAGCGAGCCGCCGATGGCGATCACCAGCAGCGCCAGGATGAAGAGGCCGCGCGCCGGGTCTTGCGCGAAGGCATGCACCGAGGTGATGACGCCGGAACGCACCAGGAAGGTGCCGAGCATCGAGAAGGCGAAACCGAGGATGGCGAGCAGGATGGTCCAGGCTTTGAGCGAATCCCGCTTCTCGACGACGATGGCGGAATGAAGGAGTGCGGTTGCCATCAGCCAGGGCATGAAGGAGGCGTTCTCCACCGGGTCCCAGTACCACCAGCCACCCCAGCCGAGCTCGTAATAGGCCCAGCGCGAACCCAGCACGATGCCGCAGGTAAGGGCCGTCCAGGAGAGCAGCGTCCAGGGCCGTACCCAGCGCGCCCAGGCAGCATCGACCTTGCCTTCGATGAGTGCTGCAATCGCGAAGGAGAAGGACATCGAGAGGCCGACATAACCGAGATAGAGCATCGGCGGATGGAAGGCGAGGCCGGGATCCTGCAACAGCGGATTGAGCTGGCGGCCTTCCAAAGGTGCGGGATCAAGCCGGGCGAAGGGGTTCGAGGTCAGCAGCATGAAGAGCAGGAAGCCGACCGCGACCATCGCTTGCACGGACAGCACGCGCGACTTCAGGCGCAGCGGCAGGTTCTCGCCGAACAGGGCAACGAGGGCACCGAACAGCGCCAGGATCACCACCCAGAGCAGCAGCGAACCCTCGTGATTGCCCCAGGCGCCGGCGATCTTGTAGATCAGCGGCTGCGCCGAATGCGAATTCTCATAGACCGCCGCCACCGAGAAATCGGAGACGACGTAAGCATGGATGAGCGCCAGGAAGGAAAAGCCGAGGAAGAAGAACTGGCCGACCGCCGCCGGTTGCGCCAATGCCATCCAGGGCCGCAGATTGCGCTGTGCCCCGATCAGCGGGATGACCGCCTGCGCCAGGGACAGGATCAGCGCCAGGACCAGCGCGTAATGGCCGAGCTCGGTGATCATTGTGCGGTCGTTCCTGTTTGTGGTGTGCCGGTTTCGGGACTGCCGGTCTGGTTGCCGGTTTCCTGCCAGCGGCCGGAAGCCTTCAGGGCCTTGGCGACTTCCGGTGGCATGTATTTCTCGTCATGCTTGGCGAGCACTTCGCTGGCGATGAAGTCGCCCTGCTCGTTGACCGCACCTTCGATGACAACACCCTGACCTTCGCGGAAGAGATCGGGCAGGATGCCGCGATAACGCACCTCGATCGACTTGGTGAGGTCGGTCACCTTGAAGAGGACAGTGCCGTCGCCGCCCAGCTTCTGCAGGCTGCCTTGCTCGACCAGGCCACCGACCCGGATCAGGCGGCCGGGTGCCGGGGGCTTGGTCGCGAGTTCGGTCGGACTCAGGAAGAAGACGATATCCTGGCGCAGCGCCGTCAGCACCAGCGCGACCGCGGCACCGAGCAACAACAGGCTGACGATGACGAGATAGAGCCGCCGGGTCTTGCGGGTCATGCCGCGGCGCGGGCCGCCACCGACGGGCGCCATGCCTGCCTTGATATCGGTCATGAACCTACCTGTTGATCTGGCTTCTGCCGGTCTGTTTCTTGCCGGCCGGGCTGAGCGGAGACCACCGGGCCAGTAGTTTTATTTCCGGCGGTTTTATTTCCGGCCGGGCGCGCCAGCAATGCGGCTTCGGCTTCCAGACGGCGCAAGGCGGTCGTCGCCTGATGCACCCGCCGCCAGCTATCGATCGCAAAAGCGATCAGCACCAAAGCGGCGACACCATAGGCCGGCCAGATGAAAGGCGCATAGCCGCCCATCAGCAGATAATCCTGCAGCGCCTGGTTCATCGCCGCCTCATGACTGGACACCCTCGCCGGCCACGGCCGGCGCAGGGGTTACACTCTTGCCGGCGACCTTATTGGCAGCAGCTTGGGCGCGCAGGCGATTGAACAGCAAGGTGCGGGCGCGCGCCGCCAGCAGCTCGGCCTTCATGCGGGCGAATAATGCGGCGAAGAAGAAGAGCTGGAAGGCGATCGCCATCAGGAACAGCGGATGCAGCATCGAGGGATCGATGCTGGGACCACCCATGCGCATGATGCTGGCCGGCTGGTGCAGGGTATTCCACCAATCGACCGAGAACTTGATCACCGGCACATTGACAGCACCCACCAGCGCCAGGATGGCGGCGGCGCGCTGGCCGCGCTGGCGATCTTCGAAGGCCTGCATCAGCGCCATATGGCCGAGATAGAGGAAGAACAGCAGCAGGAATGAGGTGAGCCTGGCATCCCAGACCCAATAGGTGCCCCACATCGGCCGACCCCAGAGCGAGCCGGAGACGAGGGCAATCAGGGTGAAGCCTGCGCCCAGCGGCGAGGCCGCCTCGGCCGCTACGTCCGCCAAGGGATGGCGCCAGATCAAGGCACAGGCGCTGGCGACGGCGATCAAGCAATAAGCGAACATGGCGAGCCAGGCGGCCGGCACATGGATGTACATGATCCGCACCGTCTCGCCCTGCTGGTAGTCAGCCGGCGAGTGGAACAGCGCGAGATAAAGGCCGGCGACGAAGGCCAGGACCGTGGCCGTGATCAGCCAGGGCTGCAGCCGGTCGGCCAGCCGCAGAAAGCGTCCGGGATTGGCAAAGCGATGCATGGCCCGTTTTATATAGGTGCTGGCAGGCTGAAGCCAGGAGACAAATCAAGTACCTAGGTCCAATTTCTGGCTGCGGCAACCCGCCACGCTGTCCCATGGCTGACATGCGGCTGGCAGGAAATTGGCGCAAGACCGGTATCGACATCTTCCGACCATCTCCTGCCGGCCAAGATAGGATGTAGCCATCCAAGTTAGGTGACACGGCCTGTCGGAAGCATGGCTTCAAAAGCAAACAGGGCGCCCGAAGGCGCCCTGTTCGTATCCATCGTTTCCCCGCCCGCCAATCGGCTTGCAGGGAACCGGACCCAAGAGCCGATTACTGGCCCTTGTTGTAGGTGCCGTGCGGCTCGACAATGATGTCGACGCGACGGTTTTCCTGGTCCTTCGTATTGTCCGGAGCGCCCGGCTGTTCGCCGACGCCGACAACCGAGATAGCCGAAGCGATGGGCACGCCCATCTTCTTCATCGCGGCATCGACCGCAGCGGCGCGGCGAGCGGCAAGGGCCTTGTTGGAAGCAGCCGAACCCTGGGTATCGGTGTAACCCTGGATTTCCACAGCAGCGATCGGATACTGGCTGAGGAAGTTGGCGGCCTGTTCCAGCTTCGCCTTGTCTTCGGCGCGGAGCTTCGAGCTGCCGGTGTCGAAGTAGATCGAAACCTTCTGCGAACCGACGCTCTGCGGAACGTGCAGCGATTCGAGGTAAGCGAGGCGAGCACGGATCGGGTCGAGGATGCGGTTGAACGCAGCTTCGGCCTTCTGACGGTGATCGAGCGCTTCCTGCGAGAGGCGCACGCCCTTCTGGCGCAGCGGCAGGTCGGTGTAGAGGTAAGGCGCCGCGTCGGACAGGTTGGCCTTGATATCCTCAGCCTGCTGAGCCTTGTCTTCGGCTTCAACGAGGTTGTACAGGAACTGGCCGAAGTCACCTTCGCGGGTCTTGTCGACGTTGGTCTGGATGGTCGTCAGATCGGGCTCACGGTTCGGAGCGGCGCAAGCCGCAACGGTCAGCAAACACGAGCCGAGCAGAGCCAATTTAAGATGGCGATTCATGTTGTAACCCCCTGGGACAGTCACGAAAATGCGGTTTCCATGGAAGAAAGCATTCGTATCCGGCGATCTCCCACCGGACGGTTGCAGAATATGCTGAATCTCCTGGTTGAATCCAACCAGATTCCGCAAGTCTTGAGTGACTGTGTCGGAAATCCCGCAATTGTTGCCTGAATGTCACATCACTTTCGCAGTTCACTTCGCCCATAAGCTCCGATTCCCACATGGGGGTGTTGTCACAGCGGAAATTGTATGAAGATTTTTGTATACAGCCCTGAAACAACGGCATAATCGTCATCATCTTGTCGCGCCCCCGAGGGCGTTACCCCCCTCCCTAACTACCGCAAGCTAGCTGGCGTTAAGCGCGTCCAGGCGGGGTTCGACAACCCTCGATAGCAGCCGCCTGGGAAAAAGCTGTGGCAATCATGTCGCTACCGAACAAAGCCACTTTGCCCGCATTGAGATATGCGCGCAGGGGTCCCGCCCAGCGCGGCCGGTACACGGTGACGTTGCATAAGTTTGGCCCATTCGGCCTGTCCTGGGAAACTTCCCGGCCCGGCTTACGCGGCCTGGCGTAAGGCCGCTGCGGTTGCCCAGGGTGTGAGGGCAAGGCTGCCGAGCAGCATGGCCGCCAGCAGGATGAGGAAGCCGTCGCCGCCGCCCAGGCCGAGCCGCGCCGCATCGATCACCGCCATGGCGAAGATCAGCACCGGCACATAAAGCGGCAGGATGATGAGGGTGATGAGGACGCCGCCGCGCCGGCTGCCGAGGGTCAGGGCCGCCCCCAACCCGCCGAGCAGGCTGAGCATCGGCGTCGCCAGCAGCAAGGCGGTCAGCATCGGCAGATAGGCGATGGCCGGCAGGTTGAGGATCAGGCCCAGCAGGGGTGCCGCCACCAGCAGCGGCAGGCCGGTTGTCAGCCAATGCGCCAACGCCTTGACCAGGGCAATTACCTCCAGCGGCAAGGGCGACAGCAACAGGCCGTCGAGGCTGCCATCCTCGTAATCCGGCAGATAGAGCCGGTCCAGCGACAGCAGCGCCGCCAGCGCCGCCATCACCATCACCACGCCGCCGGCAATAGCAGCCAGGAGATTGGGTGCTGGACCGACGGCGAAGGGGAACAGGATGCCGGCCACCATGAAGAACAGCACCACCAGGGCGACATCGATACCCTGGCGCAGGCTGAGCCTGAGATCCCGACGCAGCAAAGCAAGGGCTGAGATCATGCCACCTCGCCGAGATCGGTCCCGGAAAAGGCACCGATCTCCGCCGCCAGCAGCAGCGGGTCGGGCTCAAAGCCATCGACCGCCAGACGCTGGCCCGGCAGGACATCGAGAGCCTCGTGGCTGGCCAGCATGATCACACCGCCGGCAGCCAGATGGCCCCGCATCAGATCGAGCAGCCGCAACTGCGATGGCGCGTCGAGCGCATTGGTGGGCTCGTCCAACAGCCAGAGCGGTACATTCTCGGCCGGCTGCAGCAGCAAGCGCGCCAAGGTCAGGCGCCGGCGCTGGCCGGCGGAAAGAAAGCGGGCCGGCAATCCAGCCAGGGGAGAGAGGTCGAGTGCTTCGAGGGCTTGCGCAACGGCAGCACTGGCAGCGTTGCGCGCCAGGCCAGCCAGATCGGCCCAGAAGCGCAGATTCTCCGCCACAGTAAGACCGACCTTCAGCGCATCGGCATGGCCGAGATAGATCAGGCGCCGGCGATGCGCGTCGCCGTCGCGCCGGATCGACTGAGCATTCCAGAGCAGCTCCCCGGCCGCCGGCCGCAACAAGCCGGCAGCAAGCCGCAGCAGGCTGGACTTGCCGCTACCATTGGCGCCCGTCAGCAGCAGCGCCGTACCGGCTTCCAGATGAAAATCCAGCCCGGCAAACAGCACACGCTCGCCGCGCTGGCAGGCAAGGTCGCGGGCCTCGAACAGGGCCATCCTTCATCCCCGACAAATCGGGACCGGCTGGGGCCCCCTGGCGCCCTTATGCCATGGGCCGGCAG
>DATMUQ010000297.1:0-6913 GCA_035563795.1 Terriglobales bacterium
CAGCCAGACCTATTCGAGCCACATGGGAATGATCGATGCCGCCAGCAGCAGGCCAAGCACGGCATTGAGGAGATGCCATTGCCAATCGGCCCGCAGCAGCCGGCGCAGCACCAGCCCCGCCAGGCACCAGAGGAACAACGAGGCGGTTGCCGCCAGGCCGAAGGTGGCGCCGAGCAGCAGGGCCAGTTGTCCCGGCCCGCTGGCAAGGGCGGCAAAAGAAGCCGCAGCGCTCAATGTCATCGCCCAGCCCTTCGGGTTGAGCCAGAGCAGACTGGCACCGCCGATGAAATGTGTCGGCCGGGCCAGTTCCGAAAGCGCCTTGGGCGGACCGCTGCGGCTCACTTTCCAGGCCAGCCAGACCAGATAGGCCGAGCCGATCAGCTTCATTGCCAGTTGCAGCGAGGGTGCCGCCAAGAGTAGGCCCGCCAGCCCGGCCCCGGCGGCGACGCCCAAAGATGCCAGCGCGCAGGCGCTGCCCAGCATCACCGGCAGCGAGCGGCGGAAACCGAATTGCGCGCCCGAGGCGGTGGCGATCATGGTCGCCGCGCCGGGTGTCAGCGTGGCGATGACGGCAAACAGGATCAATGGTGACCAGGCGGCGATAGACCAGGCGGCGACAGGCATGCGACCTCACGGCGGAATCTGTGGGCGCCCGCTCGAGGGTGGCGCTTCCACGATCAACATGGCCTCAGCCGATTTATTAATAAATCGAATGTTTGATATACTCGGCATTAGATAATATAATGCTGATATGATCCGTAATCTCGATACCGCGCTGTTGCGCAGCTTCATTGCCGTGGCCGACAGCGCCAGCATGACCGCGGCGGCCAACGGCCTGAACCTCACCCAGGGTGCCATCAGCCAGCAGATCAAGCGGCTGGAGGAAAGCCTCGGCAGCAGCCTGTTCGAGCGTGACCGGCGCGGCCTCAAATTGACTCCTGCCGGCGAGCGCCTGTTCGGCAAGGCAAAGCGCCTGCTCAGCTTGAATGACGAGATCTGCGCCGATTTCAATGCAGAGACGGTCAAGGGCCGGGTGCGCATCGGCATGCCCTATGACCTGGTGGAGACCAGGCTTGCGCCGGTCCTGAAGGCCTTCACCGAAGCCTATCCGCAGGTCGAGATCTCCCTCACCTGCGACACCTCGCCGGAATTGCGCGCGGCATTGACCGAAGGCCTGATCGATCTCGCCATCATCGAGGAACCGGTTGGTGCCGGCTTTGCCACGGATAAGAACGGTGAATGCCTCGGCGTCGAACGCCTGGTCTGGGTCGGCGCAAAGGGCGGTCTCGCTTATCGTCGCCAGCCTTTGCCGCTCTCGCTGGTGAGCGATACCTGCGCCTTCCGGCCGATCATCCTCAAGGCCTTGCAACAGGCCGATCGCGATTGGCGCACCGTATTCGAGAATGGTCTCGAAGCAACCCGCGCCATCGTGCGCAGCGATCTCGCCGTCACCGCCTGGCTGACCTCGACGGTGCCGGCGGATCTCGCCGTACTCGGACGCGAGAGCGACCTGCCCGACCTGCCGAACTTTGCAATCAACCTGCACCTGCCGAAACGCGGTACCAGCAAGGCCGTGACGGAATTCACCCGCTATCTGCGCGACGGCTTCGCCCAGCTGCGTTCCGCTGCCTGATCGCTCCATTGCGTTGATGACCAGGCTTCTGCCCCTTCCACCGTCGTTCCGGCCGGGGCTCGCAGCGATGTGATCTCGACCTGCCCGGCTAGCCGGAACCTCCCGTCGCGACGGCCGGTTTTATCAGCAATATTGCCCAGATCGCCCAGTGAGATCGCCCGGATTCATTTCGCCCGCATTCACCGCCGGCAACGGCCGGCAGGTCGGGCATCACGGTGTCGCATGCGGGCCGCGACGATCAAGGAGCTTGTCATGAAGAGAACCATCTGCAGCACGGCGATCCTTGCCGCCGCTTTCTTCGCGCTTGCCGGCTGCGCCGCGGAAGGGCCGACCGGCAACACCTCGCATCTCGATGTGACGGCGACACCGAGCGCATCGCTCTGTTCCCAGACCTCGCCGGAATTGCAGGTCTATGGTACGCCGCGCAACGCTACGCATTACCGGGTGACCCTGATCGACCTCAGCCAACCTGAGAGCAAGCACGGCGAGGCAGAGGTTTCCGTCAATCCCGAAGGTGTCATTCCGGCCGGTTCGCTTGACGGCTACACGCCGCCCTGCCCCACCACCGGCGGGCATTCATATCAGTATCAGGTGCATGCCGTGGACAATCTCGGCCGCTTGCTGGGCACCGGGGCTTATGTTGTGTCCATGTAGCTCATCTCCCGTTTCATCCGCTCTCCCTCCTCGCGGCCGGTTCGTTTCGGCCGCATTTCTTTATCCGACGTTTCGATCGTGACCGAAACGTTCGCGCAAGACGTTTCCATCGTGACACACCATCTCTGTAGCAGTCTCGCAGTGACCGAAAGAGATGAGCCATGCCTGACAGCAACGGCAACCAGCAAAGGCAACAGGGGAACATAACGACCGAGGTGGTCTGGACCACGGCGACGGCAAGCGGCTGGCGCCCTGTTCGCTGCTCTCGGCCCGCAGCCAGCCAACAGAACCAAGACAGATCGTGCCCGCGCTTGATCGTCGCCTGCTTGCTGGCCGGGGCATGCCGGTCTATCGTGCCTGCAGCAGTCACGCGCCGACTATCCAAGGCCGATCCCCCGACAGGTGACCATTGATGACGACGCCAGTGCAAAGCAGCCAACCGACGGGTACTGAGCCAATAGCGCATCACGAGCTGAAATGGGTGACGCTGCAGAGTCATCGCCGCTGGTTGCTGGACCAGGCCGGCACCATTCTCGATTTCTTCGATGGCCACAGCATTAATCCCCGGGGTGGCTTTTTCGAGCTTGACGATGACGGCGCGCCTATCGCCGCGCATCAGGAACGGGTGATCCATATCACCACGCGCACCACCCACTGCTTCGCCATCGCCGCGCTGATGGGCCGGCCCGGCGCCGATGCGATGATCGATCACGGCATGCAGTATCTCTGGCAGCAGCATCGCGACACCCAGCATGGCGGCTATTTCTGGGCGGTCGGCGATGACGGCCCGAGTGACGCCAGCAAGCAGGCCTATGGCCATGCCTTCGTGATGCTGGCGGCGTCCAGTGCCAAGCTCGCCGGCCATCCCGATGCCGACCGGCTGCTGACCGATATCTCCACCGTCCTAGCCGAGCGTTTCTGGGAGAAGCAGCACGGCGCCGTGGCGGAGGAATTCACCCGCGACTGGCAGGTCTTCGACCAGTATCGCGGGCAGAATTCCAACATGCATCTGACCGAGGCCTTGATGGCCGCCTACGAGGCGACCGGCGATGGCAATTATCTCCAGATGGCGGAGAGCATCGCCGAGCTCATCATTCACCGCCATGCGTCGGCCAATGACTGGTATCTGCCGGAACATTTCACCGCCGACTGGCAGGTCAACCGCGATTATGCGGCGAGCCCGATGTTCCGCCCGGCCGGCACCACGCCGGGCCATTCGCTGGAATGGACGCGCCTGCTGCTGCAGCTCTGGGAACTGGGCGGCCGGCGGCTGGACTGGATCCCCGATGCGGCCCGCCACTTATTCGCCCGGGCGACCGGCGCCGGCTGGGACGCCGACCATGGCGGCTTCTATTACACGCTCAATTGGGACACCTCGCCCCGCATCCGTGACCGCTATTGGTGGCCCTGTTGCGAAGGCATTGGTGCTGCCGCTTTCCTCAATGCCATCGACGGCGCTGCGCAATACGAGGACTGGTATCGCCGGATCTGGAATTTCACCGCCCGCCATTTCATCGACCACGATCGTGGCGGCTGGTACCCGCAGCTCGATGCCGATCTTCAGCGCAACAACGACCCCTTCTTCGGCAAGCCGGATATCTATCACTCGCTGCAGGCTTGCCTCATCCCGCTCCTGCCGACCCGGGGGAGTATCACGCGCGGGCTGGTGACGGTTGGCATCACCTAACCCGCGAATCGACTGCCGCCATTGCCCATCTCAATACCGGTACCACGGCGAATCCCGGTCTTACATGCCGCTGACGGCTGTTTCGGACTCCAGCAATAGCCAAAACCATCTGCAGCTTGCCGGTAACCAACGGTTCCTGCACAAATTTTAACATTCTCGCGGCAAAATGACCTAAATTCGCGGAACTTGGCGCCGCGGGGACGGCTCTGGCGTACAATCGGGGTGTGGAAATTCTGTCATCTGTACAAGATCTGTTGCTGATCGCCGGCTGGCCCGTCGCCGGGGCGGCTGCTCTGGCAGCTCTTTACACGCGCCGCCGGCAGAGATCAGCGCCACCATCGCGCGCGGAACGGCCAGCCCCCAGCTATGAAACCCGCTACCGCGATGTCATCGCCTCGATCGACGGCATCGTCTGGGAATCGGACGCCGTCACCCATCGCACCCTGTTCATCAGCGATGCGGTCGAACGCGTCCTCGGCTATTCGCCGGCACAATGGATCAGCGATCAGGGCCTGTGGCGCCGGATCATGTATCCGGAGGACATCGAGGGGGTCGTCAGCGCCCTGCAGAGCCTGGTGGAGCGCAGCGGCGACGATGCCGCCGATTCCACTGAAGTCGTCTATCGCATGTTCGCCGCCGATGGCCGGACCGTCTGGCTGCAGACCACCATCCGGGTGATCCGTGAAAACGGCCGGGCGATACTCTATCGCGGTGTCTCCCTCGATATCACCCAGCGCAAGCTCCATGACCTGCGGGTGGCGGAGAGCGAGCGCTTCATCAAGACCATCGCCGACAACCTCCCGGCCCTGGTCACCTATTGGACCCGCGATCACCGCTGCGCTTTCGCCAACCGCTCGGTCTGGGATTGGTTCGACCGCGATCCGGCCAAGCTGATCGGCATCCATATGCGCGACCATCTCGGCTCCGATCTCTACGAAAAAGACCTGCCGCATGTCGAGGCGGTATTGGCCGGCAAACCGCAGCAATTCGAACGCACGCTGACCCGGGCCGATGGCCGCATCATCCAGGTCGTCGCCCAATATGTGCCCGACGTGATCAACGGCGAGGTGGTCGGCTATTTCGCGCTGGTTTCCGATATCACCACGGTCAAGGCGCGCGAGACCCAGCTGCGCCTGCTGGAGAAATCCGTCGCCCAGCTCAATGACGTCGTCATGGTGTTGGTCACGGCCCCCCAGCGTGTCGATGATCTGCCTGAGGATGCCGGCACAGATGCCGTGCCTTATGCCGAACCGCGCATCGTCTATGTCAATGACGCGGTCGAACGCCAGACCGGCTACCGCGTCGACGAGGTGATCGGCGCAACACCGCCCTTCCTGCGCGATGTCATCACGCCCGGCGCCGAAACCGCCATGCTGATCACTGCCTTGCGCGGCGGCAAGCCGGCGCGGGCGGAGCTGACCTGCCGGCGCAAGAACGGCCATGACGTCAACCTGGAAATCGACATCACGCCGATCACCGACGAAAGCGGCCGGGTCACCCATACCATCGTCATCGAACGCGACATCACCGAGCGCAAGCAGCAGGAACGCGAAAACCTCGAAGCCGTCCGGCGCCTGTCGGAGAGCGAGGCCTTCGCCAATCTGGTGCTGCAATCGATCGATGCCGTGATCATCGTCTCCGATCGCGAGGGCAATGTCCTGCGCGTCAACCGCAAGGCGGAGCTCATCTCCGGCTATAGCGAGGCCGACCTGCGCAATTCGGCCCTCGCCGCCAGTCTGGTGCCGCCGGACGAATATCCGGCCGTCAAGCAGGTCCTCGATCAAACCGATCCGGCCTTGTTCCCCATCACCCATGTCAATCACTGGATCGCGCGCTCCGGCGAGCGTCATCTGCTGCGCTGGTCGAATGTCGCCTTGACCGACGAGACCGGCGAGATCGCCCTGCGGATCGGCATCGGTGTCGACATCACCGAATTGCGGCGCCACGAACAGGCGCTGATCGCCGCCAAGAACCAGGCGGAAACGGCGAACCGGGCGAAATCGAGCTTCCTCGCCACCATGAGCCATGAATTGCGGACCCCGCTCAATGCCATCATCGGCTTCTCCGATTTGATGGCGCGGCAGTCCTTCGGGCCCATCGGCAACGCGAAGTACCTCGATTATGTCAATGACGTGCTCAACAGCGGCAACCAGCTGCTCTCGATCATCAACGACATCCTCGATCTGTCGCGGGTGGAAGCCGGCAAGCAGGAGCTGAAGCCGGAGAGCCTCAGCCTCGCCGATATCTGGCCACCGATCGCCAATGGCCTCAGCGCGGCTGCGGGGCGCAAGAATATCCGCATCACCACGCCGACCGATCTGCAGGAGGTCTCCTTCCTCGCCGATCGGCGCGCCGTCATGCAGATCGTCACCAATCTCATTAACAACTCCACCAAGTTCACGGCCACCGGCGGCGAGATCCATCTCCATGCGCGGCACAGCGCCAATGGCGCGGAGACCGTCATCTCGGTGCGCGATAATGGCCGCGGCATCCCGCGCGAGCGGATCCAGGATGTGCTGAAGCCCTTTGTGCAGGTCGCCAATACCTATAGCCGCGATGAAGGCGGCACCGGTCTCGGGCTTGCCATCTGCAACGCCCTCGCCGGCTCGATGCAGGGCCGTATCGCCATCGACAGCGAGCTTGGCAGCGGCACCACCGTCTTCCTCTTCCTGCCCGCCCCGGCCTTGATCGAAACCGCCAAATCAGCTGGCCGTGCGGTCGAAGAAAAAATCGCGCTGGACTGACGACCCGCCGATCGCCTGGCGGCTCCTGCGTATTACAAACGAAACGCATCAATAGGAATTTCGGCTGCATCTTCCAATCCGCCCGTATAAGGTTGCAGGAGCTGCGGCTCTGCCGTCGTGGTTCGTTGGGATAGCAAAGAGATTGTCGCCAGATGTCGGAAGTCGATGTCGTCATCATCGGGGCCGGTGCCGCCG
>DATMUQ010000298.1:0-17132 GCA_035563795.1 Terriglobales bacterium
ACCTCGCGCAGCACGGTGCGGGAGACGCATAGCGCTCCGTCAGCTCCGCTTCACCCGGCAGCAGGGTCCCTTCCGGATAGTCGCCGCGCAGGATGGCGATGCCGAGGTCACGCAAAACCTGTTCCTGGGCCGAGCGCGCTCGGCTGGCGAAGACGGCTGGGCGAATGCCGGGTGTCGCCGTCATGCCGAGCCTGCCTTGACGGCCGTGCTGCGCGGCCGGGCGGCTTGGCCGGCTTGCAGGCGGCGGGCCGAGAGCACCACCAGCAAGCGGTGGAAGGCGATGAAGGCGAAGAGCAGCAGGCCGACGACGATCTTGGTCCACCAGCTCGAAAGCGTGCCGTCGAAGGTGATGTAGGTCTGGATCAGGCCCTGGATGAGGACGCCGATGAAGGTGCCGAGAACGAAGCCCTGGCCGCCCGTCAGGAGTGTGCCACCGATGACCACGGCCGCGATCGTATCCAATTCCACACCCACTGCCGCCAGGGAATATCCTGAAGAGGTATAGAGCGAGTAGACGATTCCCGCCAAGGCCGAGAGCGTGGCGGACAGGGTGTAGATCAGGATTGTTGTCCGCGCGATGGGGACACCCATCATTGCCGCCGCCGCCCGGTTGCCGCCAAGAGCGAAGACATTGGCGCCGAACCGGGTCTGGTGCAGCAGCAGGCTGCCGAGAGCCACGGTCGCCAGCATGATGATGCCGATCAGCGACAGGCGTCCGCCTTGCGGCAGATGCACCACGATCTCGTTCAGCCAGGCATAAAGCGGATGCTCGACCGGCACGGAATCCGTCGTCATCAGGAAGCAACAGCCCCGGGCCAGAAACATGCCGGCCAAGGTGACGATGAAGGGTGGCGTGCGCAGGTAATGGATCATGGCGCCCATGGCGGCGCCGAAGACGGCGGCAATGCCGATCACCAGGACGAAAGCCACTTCCGGCGGCAGGCCGTGCTGGATGGTGACGGCAAGGAAGACGCCGGTGAAAGCGATCACCGCACCGACCGAAAGATCGATGCCGCCGGAGATGATGACGAAGGTCATGCCGACGGCAACGACGCCGAGGAAGGCATTGTCGGTCATCAGGTTGCCGACCACACGCCAGGACAGGATCTTCGGGTACTGCATCGTGCAGATCGCATAAGCGAGCACGAAGACGAAGATCGTCACCGATAGCGGTAGGAAGCGCTTCTTCATGCCGCACCTCCCGCCGTACTTCCCGGGGCCGTCTGGTTGGGAGCATGGCGCTCACGCCACAGGCGATAACGGTTCAGTGCCAAAGCCGGGGCGTCGGATTGCATGATCAGGATGACGATGATGACGATCGCCTTGACGATCAGGTTGAATTCCGGCTTGAAGCCCGAGAGCAGGATGCCGGTATTCATCGCCTGGATGATGATGGCGCCGATGAAGGAGAGGAACAGCCGGAAGCGGCCGCCAAAGAGCGAGGTGCCGCCGATCACCACGGCGAGGATGGCGTCGAGTTCCAGCCACAACCCGGCATTATTGGCATCGGCACCCTTGATATTGGCGGCGGCGATGACGCCGGCGACGGCAGCGGTCAAGCCGCACCAGGCATAAGCGATGGCGAGCACGATCCGGGTATTGACGCCGGCATAGGTGCTGGAGAGCCGGTTGATGCCGATCGCCTCGATGAAGAGGCCGAGCGCCGTGGTGCGGAAAACGAGGATGGTGATCGCCAGCATCACCAGGGTGATGACGACCGGCATCGGCAAGCCGAGGAAGCTGCCGGTGGCGACGGCAATGAGATCCGGATCGTTGAAGGTGACGATCTGGCCTTCGGTGATCAGCTGGGCGATTCCGCGCCCCGCCACCATGAGGATCAAGGTGGCGACGATCGGCTGGATATCGAGGACAGCGACCAGCAAGCCGTTCCACAAGCCGCAGCCGATGCCGACGGCGAGCGCCACCAGCACCGCGATCGGCATGCTATGGCCGCTATTGATCAGGGTCGCGGCAACCGCACCGGCGATGGCCATGACGGCGCCAACCGAAAGGTCGATACCGCGCGTGGCGATGACCAGGGTCATGCCGATCGACAGGATGGCGACGGGGGCGCCACGATTGAAGACGTCCACAATGCTGCCGAAGAGATGGCCGTCCTGCAGCCGCACCTGGAAGAAATCCGGAAAGATCAGCCAGTCGGCCAGCAGCACGGCGGCCAGCGCGATGATCTGCGGCAAAGCCTGGCGCCAACTGGGCGAGAATTTCGAAAGGGTATTCATCGGCTGATCCTCATTCCGCGGCCTGGGTTTTGTCGCCCGGCTTGGGACCATCGGCGGCGATATGGCGGATGATGGCGGCGGTGGAAATCTCGTTTCCCTGCAGCATGCCGACATGCTGGCGGTCGACCAGGACGATCACCCGGTCGCTATAGCTGACGATCTCGTCGAGTTCGGAGGAGATGACGACCAGCGACATGCCATGCCGGCACAATTCCTCGATCAGGCGGATGATCTCAACATGGGCGCCGACATCGATGCCGCGCGTGGGCTCATCGAGGATGAGGATTTTCGGATCCATCGCCAGCCAGCGCGCCAGCAGGGCCTTCTGCTGGTTGCCGCCGGAAAGGAACTGGATCGGCTTCTCGACATCGGAGGTGCGGATATCGAGCCGCGCCACGAAGCGGTCGGCGATTTCCCGCATCTCGCGGCGGGAGAGGGGCTTCAGCCAGCCGCGCCGGGCCTGCAGGGCGAGAATGATGTTCTCGCGCACCGACAACTCGCCGACAATGCCTTCGGTCTTGCGATCCTCCGGGCAGAAGCCGAAGCCCTGGGCGATGGCATCGCGGGGGCCACGGAGGCGGAGATCCTTGCCGGCTATGCTGATGCGGCCGCAATCGGCCCGCTCGATGCCGAAGAGCAGCTTCGCGGTCTCAGTGCGGCCGGAACCCAGGAGGCCGGCAATGCCGATCACCTCGCCGGGCCTTATATCGAGATCGAAGGGCTGCACCAGGCGCTTGCGGCCATAGCCGCGATAGCTGATGCCGGCCTCGGTGAGTTTCTTGCCGCGATCTTCACGGGTGCTTTCCACGGCGCTCAATTCCTTGCCGAGCATCATCTGCACCAGATCGAGGCGGGGCAGGTCGGCAACGGCGCGCTCGCCGACCCGCTTGCCATTGCGCAAGACGGTGATGCGGTCGGCGATAGCATAGACCTGGTCGAGGAAATGGGTGACGAAGATGATGCCGACCCCCTGCGCCCGCAACCGGCGCATGGTCGAGAACAGCAGCTCCACTTCATGGCGGTCGAGGCTGGCGGTCGGCTCGTCGAGAATGAGCACGCGGGCGGAGAGGTCGATGGCACGGGCAATGGCGATCAATTGCTGGACGGCGACGGAATAATCGCCCAGCAGCGCGTCGCAATCGATCTCCAGCCCATAGGGCTTCAGCAGGGCTTCTGCCTGGCGCCGCATGGCGCGGCTATCGACCAGGCCGAAGCGGCGCGGCTGGCGGCCGAGATAGAGATTTTCCGCCACCGAGAGATTGGGCAGCAGGTTGACTTCCTGATAGACCGTGCCGATGCCGAGACGTTGCGCCTCGGCGACATCGCGGGCATTGATCTCCTGGCCATCGAGGCTGATGGAGCCGCCATCGCGGCCGTAGATGCCGGTCAGCACCTTGATGAGGGTCGATTTGCCGGCCCCGTTTTCGCCCAGCAACGCATGCACCTCGCCGGCGCGCAGGGTGAAATCGACCAGGTCCAGCGCCTTGACGCCGGGAAAACTCTTGCTCAATCCCGTGATTGCCAGCAGCGTGGCATCGCCAAAGGCGACGGCGGTAGGGGCTGCGGCTTGCGCACCGTTATAGGAGGCGACGGCAATGTCGGACATGGTTGTTGCGGCCATGATCAGTTCCGCCCCATGGTTATCCGTGATGGGGTTATCCGCAATGCGGTTGTCCGTAATGCCAACCGGAAGAATCCAGCGGTTCTAGAATAGCACCGGTCGCGGCTGGGTCCACCAGCCGCGACCAGCGAGCGGATCAATACATGTCCTTGCGCTTGTCGTATTCGGCCTGGGCCGTATCCGGCAGATGCAGGGTCGAGGGCGTCTGGATCCATTTCGGCGGCACCGTGCCGCTCTTCTTATAGGCGGCAATCGCGTCGAAAGCGGGACCAGCCATGTTCGGCGAGAGTTCGACCGTGGCATTGGCATCGCCATCGGCCATCGCCTTGAACATGTCCGGCACGGAGTCGATCGAGACGGTCAGGATGTCCTTGCCCGGCTTCAACCCGGCTTCCTTCATCGCCTGGATGGCGCCGATCATCATGTCGTCATTATGGGCGTAGACGGCGCAGATGCCCTGGCCGCCATTGGTCGCCTTGATGAAGCTCTCCATCACTTCCTTACCGCCGGCGCGGGTGAAGTCGCCGGATTGCGAGCGGGTGATCTTCATGTCGGGATGCGAGGAGATGGCCTCTTCGAAGCCCTTCTTGCGGTTGATCGCCGGGCTGGAACCCACCGTGCCCTGCAACTCAACGATGTCGCATTTGCCATTGGTCTGCTTCGCCAGCCACTCGCCGGCAACCTTGCCTTCCAGCACCTGGTCGGAGGTGACGGCGGTCAGGTAAAGGGAATCGTCCTTGGTATCGATGTTACGGTCGAGCAGGACCACCGGGATATTGGCGGCCTTGGCTTCGCCGAGCACCGTGTCCCAACCGGTCGCCACCACCGGTGCGACGAAGATCGCATCGACACCCTGGGCGATGAAGGAGCGGATCGCCTTGATCTGGTTTTCCTGCTTCTGCTGGGCGTCGGCGATCTTGAGGGTGATGCCGCGCTTCTCGGCTTCGATCTTGGCGACCTTGGTTTCGGCCGCGCGCCAGCCGGATTCCGAGCCGATCTGCGAGAAACCGATGGTCAGGCTGTCGGCATGGGCCGACAGGCTGGTGAAGGGCGCGGCCACAGTTGCGGCCAGGGCGCCGGCGGCCAGGAACTTAGTCAGTTTTTTCAATGTCATGAGCGTTCTCCCCGCTGAGAAATGTCGACCGGGACCTTCAGTGGGCCCTTCGGCGACAGCAGCGGGAGGATGCCATGGGCCGGTCTCCTTTCCTAGTATTATTTTATTATTATATGATAAATAGGCCGTGAGCGCCGAAGCCTGCCGCGCTGCCCGCGGGGTCTCGACGGAGAGCTGGAACGGCCGGCGACTTATATTCAAAGACAGACGACCAGCGGCGGCCCGGGCGGGACGGCCGGTCAAATCAACTGGCAAAGGGAATTGGCGTCAGGCGCGATTGGGCCAGGTCGGCAGGATTTCGCCGAGCATTTCCAGATAGGGTTTGATCTCGAGCAATATCTCGACGGCGGCGCTGATCAGATCGCGCGGCGCTGCCGGGGTAGAAATTGCCGCCTTGCCGATGCAAAAAATGCGCTTCTGCTTGGTGATCACCAGCCGGCTGGAGACGAGGGCCTGGGAGGCCTCGATGACAGCATGGACGCTGCGGCGGAGAGCGGCACCCTCGACCGAATAGGGGTCCGGGGCGATGTCGGCGGCGACCTGCAGGATCGTCCCGCTATCCACCAGACGGGTGCTGGCGCCGAACTGCAACCCCTGGAAAGCGAAGGAAAACTCGACCGGACGGCCGCGTTCGCCGACCCTGACGGAGCCATCCTGTTCGAACTGGATGCGATCCAAGGCCTGTGGCGGTTCCATCGGTGCGAAGACGACCTGTACGGGGTTCAATCTGTTGATTCCATCCTATTAACCTAGCGACTCTAGCCAGGGGCGATTAACGATGCGTAAAACCTAGAACGGGCAAACGACCAAAATGTCGCAATGGTCGTGGCAGAATATGCGTGACCCATGCCAGGTTCTATGGCAGATCAAGCACTTGCGGACATTAGGTCACATTGATCGGACGGTCCGAACCGCCTGGAGCGGCCGGCTGAGGCCCTTGTGCCAGCCGATACCATAAGTAGAGACAAATTGAGGTGACGCTATCGTGTTGCAGACTGTGCTGACGCCGATCCATCGCGAAGGCTGGCCGTTCATTGCCATTTTTGCCGTCGTCACCGTCGTCCTCTGGTATTTCTGGCTGCCGCTGGGCCTGGTGGGTCTCGTCCTCACCTTGTGGTGCGTCTATTTCTTCCGCGATCCCGCGCGCGTCACACCGACCCGTGCCGGTCTGGTGATCGCGCCGGCCGATGGCGTCGTGCAGATGATCCAGCCGGCCATTCCGCCACTGGAGATCGGCCTCGACCAGCGGCCGCTGACCCGGATCAGCATTTTCATGAACGTCTTCAACGTGCATGTGAACCGCAACCCGGTCGACGCCGATGTCATCGCCTTAGCCTATCGCCCGGGCAAGTTCGTCAATGCGGCACTCGACAAGGCAAGCGAGCATAACGAGCGGCAATCGATCCATCTGCGCACCGTCGACGGCCTCAATTTCTGCGTTGTGCAGATCGCCGGCCTGGTTGCGCGCCGCATCAAATGCGACCTGACGGCGGGAAAGGCCGTGCAGGCGGGTGAGCTTTTCGGTATCATTCGCTTTGGCAGCCGGGTCGACGTCTATCTGCCGGATGGCGTCCAGCCGCTGGTGGCTGTGGGTCAATTGACCGTCGCCGGCGAGACCGTGCTGGCCGATTACCGGTCGGACGAGGCGGCGCGCCTCGGCGAAATTCGCTGACGGCGATGTGTTGAGAGCGAGGCGGCCTTGAGGAGGAGACAGATGATGCGGCGTAACCGCTTGCGCGATCATTCGATCAATCGCCTCATTCCCAATATGCTGACCCTGACGGCGCTCTGCGCCGGTCTCACCAGCATCAAATTCGCTTTGGCGCAGAAATGGGAACTGGCGGTGGTGGCCATTCTGGTTGCCGCGCTGTTCGATGCGCTCGACGGTCGCATCGCCCGCCTGCTCGACAGCACCAGCAAATTCGGCGCCGAGCTGGACTCGCTTTCCGATTTCATCAGCTTCGGCGTCGCCCCCGCGCTCATCCTCTATCTCTGGGTGATGCAGGATGTGGGACGGGTTGGCTGGGCGGTGGCGCTCCTCTTCAGCGCCTCAACGGCTTTGCGTCTCGCGCGCTTCAACACCAAGCTCGACAATGCCGACCTGCCAGCCTGGACGGCCCGCTTCTTCACCGGTGTGCCGGCACCGGCCGGTGCGGCACTGGCGCTGATGCCACTGGCGGGCTTCGTCAAATATGGCTCCGGCTTCTTCGACAGCCCGCTGCTGGTCGGCGTCGTCATGGTCGGTGTCGCCGCTTTGATGGTCAGCCGCCTGCCGACTTTCTCCTTCAAGCGCATGAAGGTGACCCAGGCCTGGGTGCTGCCGGCCATGCTGATCGCGACCTGCGTCATCGCCTTCCTGGTATCGGATACCTGGGACACGCTGCTGATAGCAGGTCTCGCTTACCTTGCCTCGATCCCCTTCTCCTACCGGCAGTATCAGCGGCTGCAGCGCCAGCGCTCGCTGCCGACCAATGTCGCGGTGGATCCGCTCGACGTCGACCATCTCTGAAGCTGGTCGGGGCCGTGAGGCATTCCTGACGAGGTACGTCAATTGCGGCGTGCCTCGCGTGGCGCTGGAGCGGCTATCTTGAGGCAGCGGCTGATCCGCGCCACCGGCTGGATATCATCCGATCCCTTCAAGGCAATGCGGTCGCGGGTCAGCCTGTTGCCGGCGAGCAGCGGTTGCGCGAGCAAAGGCTGTACGCGCGAATCCTCGGCAACGGCCTGGGACAGGACGATCTCGCCACCCTTCGAAATGTCCCGCAACTGGGCGGCCGTGTTCACGACCTCGCCGAAATAGTCGCAGCGATCCTGGCGTTTCACGGCAAGCGCGGATCCTGCATGGATGCCCAGCTTGACCGTCAGGCGGGTTCCCGCTGCTGCATCCGGTCCCATGCCGTTCATCTGCGCCTGGATCGCCAGTGCCGCCTTCAGCGCCAGATACGGTGAGGCAAACACAGCCATCACCGCGTCGCCGATGGTTTTCACCAGCATGCCGTCGCAGGTGGCGATGATGGCGGATAGCAGATCGAAGTGCTGGCGGATGAGCCGGTAGGCGGCAGCATCACCGATCCGTCGATAAAGCGCGCTTGATCCTTTGAGATCGGTGAACAGCGCGGCGATATCGGCGACGGCGATATGTTCCGTCGGCTCTGTTGGCCATGCGGTTCGCACCGGGGTGGCGACGACCGCCTGGGTGGTTTCGGCAAGCATGATGGTGTCCAGTTTATCCGATCACATAACGCGCCGCCCACTTACCGGCCGGCGGCGGAGATGCGTGGGTGCCAGGTGGCGCGGAGGATGATGACGGCGAAGAGTATCATCGAGATCCAGAGTGCGATCGAGGCGATGCCGAGCAGCGGCGCGACGGCGGCGTGACCGAGCAGGAACAAGGTGAGCGAGGGGATGAGAACCAGGAAGCTGGCGATGTTCAGGAAGAAGTGGATCACCGGCAATTTGCCGGCTGTCGCTTCCGGTATCACCCGGTAGACAAGGCCATAGAGCACCATCGACACCCAGCCAAGCAGGTTGGTATGGGCATGGACCGGCGCCAAAGTGAAATCCTCCGTGCTGCCCATCCAGACGCCGAGCAGCATGCCACTGGCGCCGGCGAGCACGCCGAGTTGAAGGAAGCGGTCTGCCAAACGGATCGTCATCTCTAGTCTCCTGACAATATGTTTCCTCGATCACCGAACCGGCGGCTCGGCGGGTGTTTTCTTGATGGCGCGTGAGAGCCGGTCGGGCGCTACAGGGCCGCCCTTATTGCTGGCCGTGCCAAGGTCGCCTCGATTTCCTGCACCAGCGCGTCGCTGCTTGCATCGCGGCGAATGACATCGCCGAGTTTTGCCGCGGCCTTGGCGAAGGCCGGGTCCTGCAACAAGCGGTGCAAGGCGCTGTGAATCTCATCCGCCGAACTTTGCGGGGTCACCGCGAGGCCGGCCCCGCGGCTGGTGACGCGGATGGCATTGTCGTTCTGGTCCCGGCCCAAGGGCAGGATCAAGAGCGGCTTCAGATGGCTGAGGGCGCGCAGCACGGTGCCATGTCCACCATGGGTGATGACGGCCCGGGCCTGCTGCATCACCTCGTCATGCGGCGCGCTCGGGGCCAGCGCCACATGCGGTGCGGTCCGCAGCTCACCCGGGTCTATGACGCCGCCCAAGGTCACCAGCAGGCGGATATTGAGATCGGCGGTGGCATCGATGATCCGTTGCAGCAGCGGGACATGATCCTGGAAGGTGGTGCCGAAGGCGAGCAGGATCAGTGGCCTCGGATCATCGACCGGCCAAGGCGAGTTCCAGGGTGCCGCCCAGCTGACGGGCGCAAGCTGCGGTCCCACATAGGCGACATCGTCAGGCAGGTCGGCTGCCGCGAAATCGAAAGCACGGCTGGTACCGAGCAACAGGCGTTCGGCCGCCTTGCTTTGGTCGAAGAGATGCGCCAGCGCCGGCAAACCGAGCGCGGCGCGCGCCGTATTGAGGGCCGGCAGGCCTTGATCGAACAGCGCCGTTGCCATCGCGCGGAAATCGGCGATGGCCTGATGATCGGCGGCGGTCTGAGGCGCCGGCAAAGCCGAGCCCAAAGGCGGCATGCCGGGGATCGGGTAGAGGCTGATGCCGGCGGTGAGAAAGACCAGTCGCTGTTTCAGAGCTTCGCAGGCAGCGGCAACGCCGAACAGCATCTCGCTGCTGATGACGAGATCGGCCGGCTCTTCCTGCAACGCATCCTTGAGGTCGCGTGCATAGGCCAGGGCCGGGCCGCACCAGATGGCATCGATGGCGCGCATCAACTGTTCCGGCGGATTGGCCGCTTCCCAGTCGCGCATCAGATCGCTGTGTCGCGAGCGGTCGGGGCGGCTCGGGGCGCGCTTCCAGGGAATGAAGCTGGCGCCGCTTGCCTCGATTTCCGGCCGGTTGCAGGCATCGCTCATCACTCGCACCCGATGGCCGCGTGCCAGCAGCTTCGCTGCTGCCGTTGCAACGGGTCCGACCGTGCCGCCGCCCTCCCAGGTGGTGAGCAGAAGGTTACGGCAATCACTTCTCAGGCAGTTCATGGCGTTTCCCCTGTTTCGCGACGATGCCAGATGTTGACGCGCTGTCTTCGAGGGCGGCGCGGATCATCTGCGTCATCAGTTGTTTCAAGGCCTTGGTCGGCCGCTTCATGTCACGCCGAATGAGTTTCCAAACATAGACATCGGTAGCGACCACCAGGGCATCGAGGGTCGTTTCGAGCCTGGCCTTGTTCATTTCGGCGAGCCAGGGCTCGAAGCTTTCGCGGATCCATTTGCGATGACCGGCACGACCGAAATCAGCGACCTCCTTGATGGCGGCATGGCGCTCCTCCTGGGCGAGCAGGCGCATGACGAAATCGCCGGACGTTTCATAGTCCTGGATCAGGAATTCGATCGTCTGGTCGATATCGCCCGGCCGCATGCCGCGGCGTTCGAGGACCCCTGACTTCATGCGCTCCGGAACGGCATCGAGCAGGCCCTGCTTGCCGCCGAAGCGGCGCAACACCGTCTGCACCGTGACGCCGGCATCTTGGGCGACGGCATCGAGGGTGATTTCCTCGAACCAGCTGTCGCGCAAGCGCAGGCAGAAGGCATCGAGAATGCGATTTCCCGTCGCCTCCGCCATATGCGCCCTGGCCTCCTGGCGATAGGCGCGTCTGGTGCTTGTCTGGTCGGTCATCGGCGCTGCTACTCCGCTTGTGTTCCACTTTATGACCGCAGACCGGCAAGGTAGGTCGGCACATCACGAATTTAATGTTGATCTTACTAATATCAAATTGGCTGTGGCGCAAGATTTAATTTTAGTCAGACTAACATGAAAATGAGGCGACTGTGATGAGGGTCAGGATTGGCATCGGCGGGGCAGGTTGGATCGGCTCATTTTGATATTGAGAATTATTCTCAATATGATTAAGGTCGCCGGCGCAGAACGACCCCGTGGGGGCGATCGCGCAATGGGGCACAGTTAGTCGGTTTTTTTTATCGGATGTTCTTCACGCCATGACGGAAAGCCGCAATCGGCTGCTGACGGCTTTTGCCGAGCACCAGCAGGGGCTGATGCGCTTTCTATGGCGCCGGCTCGGCAATCATGCCTTGGCGCAGGATCTGGTCCAGGAAACCTGGCTCCGTGCGGCGACGGCATCCTTGTTGCCGATCGCCTCCGCCAGCATCGCGGCAAGCCAGGAAGAACCCGATCCGCCGGATCGCCGTCGCGCGAAGGACGTCACGTCACCCTTTGCCGACAGGCGGCCGATCGATCAGGAGCAGATTGCCGATCCACGCCGCTATCTCTATCGCATTGCCGCCAATCTCGCCGTCGATCACCAGCGGCATGCCAATCGCGGCATCGAAGTCCCTGCCGAGCCTGACCATGTCGCCGCCATCGCCGATCGGGCACCGTCACCCGAAAGTGTCGTTCATCATCGACGCGAGCTGGAGAAACTGCTGGCGGCGATTGATCGATTATCGCCGCGCTGCCGCGAGGTCTTCCTGCTGACGAAATTGCAGGGCATGAGCTACCAGGAGGTCGCGATGCGCCTCGGCATCTCCAAGAATACGGTGATGGTGCATATGACCAATGCCCTGGCCCAGCTCGCCGATCACCGCGAATAGTCATATTTTCCGGCACGAAGGCGAAAGCGGCTAATGGTCCTGCCTTTCTCAAACGTCTGGAAGAAGAGGGGCATCATTGCCCCGCATGATAAGGCGAGAAAATAAGACAGGATGCATCTGCGACAGCGTTCAACGCTGCCGGCCAGGCTGGCGATAAAATAAGCGTCGCATAACTGAATGATCGGGGAGGCTATGACCGTTCGGTCGCCACATCATCTCTTGGCCGAGGCACGGCACTGGTATGTTCGTCTGCAGGACGATGCGGTCACGCAGGTAGAACGCCGCGCTTTTGCCCGCTGGCTGACGGCGGATGCCGATCACCGGCGCGCCTGGGACACATTGATGGATCAGCTGCGGCACCTGGAGCATGACCTGGCAGCAGCGGCGCCGCTCCTGGCCGCGCGTTATCCGATGGGGACACCAGGCACGATCTCGCCCGCTTCGGCTGCGGCCATCGCTACAGTCATTCCCTTCCCGCAGCGCCTTGCCCGACGCCAGGCACTGCGCCTGGCCGCGGCGGTTGGAACGGTGCTGCTGGGTGGCGGCCTGCTGGTCCGGCACCTGGCCGATGGCGACGATTTCCAGACCGGGCCTGCCGAGCGACGCCAGGTTCAGCTCGCGGATGGCTCCGCTATTGAGATCGGCAGTGACACCGACCTGGCCGTCAATTTCACGACGGAGGAACGCCTGATCAGGTTGCATGGTGGCGACGCCTTCTTCGCTGTTGCCGCCGATGCGGCACGGCCCTTCATCGTGCAGGCCGGCGATGTGCGGGTGCAGGCCCTGGGAACGCAATTCAGCCTGCGTGCCCGCGACGAAACGCTCGACATCACCGTGCGCGAGCATGCTGTGGCCGTAGCGGTGCCGGGCGAACCGACCCGGCGTGTGGCCGCCGGCGAGGGAATGCGCGTCACGGCTGGCAGGATGGGTGCCATTGCCCCGGTCGACCTCGATGTCGCCGAAGCCTGGCGCCAGGACCGCATGGTCTTCACCGATGCCGCCTTGGCGGATGTGGTGGCGGAGATCGAAAGATACCGTCACGGACAGATCATCATCACCGACCAGGCCCTGGCTGCATTGCGGGTAAGCGGCTCGTTCCGCGCCGATGATACAGATGCAGCCTTGCGCATCATCGCCGCCGCCTTGCCGGTACGGATCGATGATTTCCTCGGCCTGGTGACCTTGATCCGGCCGGTGGCATGACGTCATGAACTAGCCGTCGGGCAATCTCGCATTGCCCTCACGTCATAGCGCATCGGATAAGAGACCGGTCCTAATCCACGCGGTCGTCAAAAAAATCGCCTCTAGCACTAATGGTGCCGATCCTTTCAATCGTCTTTCTGATATTGCGTCTCATTTGCAAAATGTGGATGGGGCAAGGAGAGACATCAGAGCGAGTTGAAGGGGACAGTATGCGCTTGGGGCAGTGGGGTCATTCGGGGCGGGGGAATCATCTTGGGTGGCGCGGACACCGCCACAGACAGAAGATGGAAACGAGGCGGCAGCGGCCGGATGCGGTTGGACATCTGAGCCGCAAAGCCCTGTTGCTGCTCCTGCCCTTGCTTGCTTTTCCCGGCTCGGCGGCCCTGGCGCAGAGCAGTGGCAGCACCGCCGCGACCCAGCAGATGCCGGCCGGCGAGACGCATCACTTCGCGATCCCCAAGCAGAATATCAGCACGGCGATGGCAGCTTTCGCGCTCGCCACGGGCATGCAGTTCCTGCTCGATGCGCGTTTGGGGCAGGGGGTGACTTCACCCGGCCTGCAAGGTGATTTCACTGCCGATGAAGCCTTGCGGCAATTGCTGCAGGGGACCGGGCTCGCCTTCCGCTATGTTGACGCGAAGACCGTGACGCTGGAGAAACTGCCGGCCAGCGCCGGCACGGCACTGCCCGGTGTTTCCGTGACGGGCGAAAGCGGCGGTGATACCGGCATGCTCGACAATCTGCCGCCGGCCTATAAAGGCGGTCAGGTGGCGACCGGCGGCCAGGTCGGCTTGCTCGGTAATCGCGATATCATGAACACGCCCTATAGCAGCACCAACTATACCGAGAAGACAGTCAAGAACCAGCAGGCGCGCAGCCTCTCCGATGTCATCGACAATGATCCCTCAGTGCGCAATATCTGGTCGCGGAGTTCCTATACCGATCAGTACATGATCCGCGGCTTCCCGGTCTACAATGACGATGTGGCGCTGAACGGCCTCTATGGCATCCTGCCGCGCCAGAAGATCTCCGCCGAAATCGCCGAGCGGGTCGAGATCCTGCGCGGCCCCAATGCATTGCTGAATGGCGTTGCACCCGGCGGATCGATCGGCGGCACCATCAATCTCGTCTCCAAGGAAGCCGATGACGAGCCTTTGACGGAGCTGACAACGACCTATGATTCCGATTTGCAATTCGGCGGTGCCGTCGATATCGGCCGGCGCTTCGGTGCCGACAAGCAGTTCGGCGTGCGTTTCAATGGCGTCTATCGCGACGGCGATACCGCGATCGATCATCAATCGGAACGCTTCGGCGTCGCCAATCTCGGCCTCGATTATCGGGGCGACCGCTTCCGCGTGACGACCGATCTCGGCTATCAGGACCAGTATTTCAAGGCCGGCTATTCGCAGATCAATGTCGCCTCTGGCGTCGAGGTGCCGGATGCTCCGGATGCGAGCCACAATTTTTCCCAGAAATGGTCCTATGCGAAGACCCGGGATCTCTTCGGCATGACACGGGCCGAATATGATCTCACAGATAATGTGACGGCCTTTGCCGCGTTCGGCGCGCGCGATTCATGGCAGACGACGGCGGGCACCTCCGCAACGATCACCGATGAAAATGGCGATATCACCAACGGCTATGCCTATAAGTTCCCCTTCTATCAGAAAGCGATCTCTGCCCAGGCGGGCTTGCGGGCGGCGGTACAGATGGGGGCGATGCGGCATGATTTCTCGGTCGCGGCCTCGACATTGCGCATGACGCAGGGTTTCGGTTTCGGCCTGGGCATCGGTTATACGGAAAATACCAACATCTATCATCCGAACTACCAGGATGAGCCGGACTTCACCGATGATAGTTCGGGTAAATCCCAATATACCGAGCTGAACAGCATCGCTGCCGCCGACGTCTTGAACTTCCTCGACGACCGTATCCAGCTGACGGTTGGTGCTCGCCTGCAGCAGATTCAGCTCAACAACTTCCAGTACAATACCGGCGAGAAGACCGGCTCCTATAACGAGGCCGTGGTGACGCCGACGGTCGGCTTGCTGGTCAAGCCCTGGCAGAACGTTTCGCTCTATGCCAACTATATCGAAGGTTTGGCCTCCGGCGGGACAGCGCCGGTCGGCACGGTCAATCAGGGCCAAGCGGTGGCGCCGTTCCGCACCAAGCAGTTCGAGGTCGGCACTAAGGTCGATTTCGGTAAGATCACCGCGACCTTCGCGGCCTTCCAGATCACCCAGCCGAGCGCCTTTACCGACGCGGCCTCCAACACCTATGTGGTCGATGGCAAGCAGCGCAATCGCGGGCTGGAACTGAATTTGTTCGGCGAGCCGATCGATGGTTTCCGTGTTCTCGGCGGTGCGACGCTGATCGACGGGCGTTTGACCAAGACCGATGGCGGCGACAATGACGGCAATATCGCGATCGGTGTGCCGACCCTGCAGATGAATGTCGGGGCCGAATGGGACACGCCCTTCATCCCGGGCCTGACCCTGACCGGCCGCGTGATCTACACCAGCAAGCAATATCTCGATGCCAGCAACAATCAGGAAATCCCGAACTGGACCCGGGTCGATCTCGGTGCCCGCTATACCGTGGATGTCCACAAGACGCCGGTCACCATTCGCGCCAATGTCGAGAATGTCCTCAACACCAGCTTTTGGGCCTCGACCGGCGGTGGTTATCTCAGCGCCGGCGCGCCGCGGACCTTCCTGCTGTCATCCACCGTCGACTTCTGATGGCAGGACATATCGCATAGTGCGCGGATGACGTGACAAAAAAGAACGGAGAGAGGGCTGGAAGAAACCCCTCTCTCTCCGCTCATGTCTAGCCTGGGGCCAGGATTACGATCAGCCGATCAGTTGCAGGCCGGCTTGGCGCTGTTGCAGGCGTCCATCAGCTCCTTCGGCGGATCCTTCTTGAAGACGGTCTTGTAGGATTCCAGCACATTCGACTGCACCACCGGCAGCGACTGCACGCCGACCCAGGCCGGCGTCTCCTTGCCGATGAGGGCATTCATCATCGCCATGGCTTCGGCGACACCCTGGTCATAGGGACGTTGCGAGCCGGTCGCCTTCAACGGGCCGCCTTTGGCGATCTCGATCGCCGATTGCAGGCCGAGATCGACCGTCGTCACCGGGATGTCGATATTCTGCGCCCGCATCGAGCTCAGCGTATCCAAGGCCGGCTGGTCCCAGACCGCATAGACGCCCTGCACATCCGGATTGCCGGTCAGGAAGTCACCGGCGATCTGCGACACCTTGGAAGGATCGGTGAAATCGACCTGCTTCATCTTGATGTCCGGACGGTTCTTGCCCATCCAAGCGCGAACGCCTTTGGTGCGTTCATTGGTGCTGAAATAATCGACGCCGAAATTGACCAGGCCGATGGTGCCGCCCTGCGGGATGCAGGAGGCGAGGATCTGCGCCGCGATCTGGCCATTGCCCTGGCTGTCGGCGGAGATCATCGCGGCATATTCCTGCGGATGCTGCAGGCCGGTCGGGATGCTGTCCATGAAGACCAGCTTGATGCCGGCCTGGGAGACCTTCTTATAGGTCGGTGCCGTGGCGGTGAAATCGACCGGGATCGAGATGATGCCGTCCGGATGCTGCTGGATGGTGTTCTCGATATCGGCGATCTGCTTGTCGACCTGGTATTCGGCGGAGGCAACACCGGTCACCGTGACGCCGTATTTGTTGAGGGTGTCGGTGATGCCGGCGACCTGCAGCTGCGACCAGTCGAGATTGACCGTCTGCATGGAGATGCCGACCTTGAAATGGCCGGCCTTCACCTTGGCCGCTTCCTCATCCGTCAGTGCCAGCACATCGGGCGAGGCAGCCTTTTCGCCATGGGGGCCCTGGCCGATGATCGAGGTCGGGCCGAGGGTCGCGAGATCGACGCCCTTGACGCAGGAGGCCGGTACCTCCGCATGGCTAGGCGCCGCAAAGGCGACGATCGATCCGGCGGCCAGCGTGGTCGTCAGCAGGGCCTTTGCCAGCAGGGCCTGTGATCGGGCGACATATCTCATATTCTTCCTCCGTTGATTATCGTTGCTGGTCATCAGTTCCCTCGAGGCCGATGACAGTGCCTCCCCGCAAATTCCAATTGCCTAGCGCTTGGTGAAGGCGACGGCGGCGACGATGATGGCGCCCTTGATGACGAGCTGCAGCGGCGAGCTGACATTGAGCAGCACCAGGCCATTGTTGAGCGTGCCGATGATGAGGCTGCCGAGCAGCGTCCCCAGGATGAAGCCGCGCCCGCCGAACAGGCTGCAGCCGCCCAGGATCACCGAGGCGATGACATCGAGCTCCATGCCCTGCACGACATCGGGGC
>DATMUQ010000299.1:0-6756 GCA_035563795.1 Terriglobales bacterium
CCCGCCGATCTCCCGGCACAGGTGGCCTGGCTGCGGGCCGATGTCGCGAACCCTGATGCAGCGGCAGCGATCGTTGCCGAGGCGCAGCGCAAATTTGGCGCCGTCACGGTGCTGGTCAACAATGCCGGGGTGCAGCTGGAGAAGACCGTCGCCACGACAACCGATGCCGATTGGGAGCTGGTCATGGGTGTCAATGCCCACGGCACTTTCAATATGTGCCGGGCGATCTTGCCGGCGATGGAAGAAACCGGTGGGGCTATCGTCAATATCGGCTCGATCTCCGGCGTCGTCTCCGATCCCTCGATGGCGCTCTACAATGCCTCGAAGGCCTTCGTGCATGCGCTGACGCGCTCTATTGCCGTCGATCACGGGCCCAAGGTGCGCTGCAATGCCGTGCGGCCGGGCTGGATCGTCACCGCCATGGCGGAAGACGCTTTCGCCCTCGCCAAGGATCCCGCCGCGGCGAAGGCGGATGCACTGGCTCGTCATGCCGCCGGTCGCATGGGCCGGCCGGCAGACATCGCCAATATGGTCGCCTGGCTGGTCTCGGATCAGGCCGAGTTCGTCACCGGGCAATGCTTCACCTGCGATGGCGGTCTCACCGCCGCTTCTCCTCTCCAGCCGGGGTTATTCTGAATGTCGAACTTCGAAAATACTGCCATTTTGGGCGCCGGCGTCATCGGCATGAGCTGGGCCTCGCTATTCCTGGCTTCCGGCCGCAATGTCGCTGCCTATGACGCGGCACCTCATGCCGAAAAGGCGACCCGTGAATATGTGGCGATGGCCTGGCCGGCGCTGGAGGAGCTGGGACTTGTCCGCGCCGGCGCACCCGGCCGTCTCACCTTTCATAAATCGGCGGCCGAGGCGGTGAAAGAGGCCGATTTCATCCAGGAGAGTGTCCCCGAGCGGATCGAGATCAAGAAGGCGCTTTATGCCGAGATCGAGCCGGCGCTGAAGCCGGATGCCATCGTCGCCTCCTCGGCCTCCGGACTGACGCTGACCGAGATGCAGGCGGGCTGGCAGAAGCCCGACCGCTTCGTCCTCGGTCATCCCTTCAATCCGCCGCATCTCATCCCGCTGGTCGAGGTTCTCGGTAATAAGGCGACGTCCGAGAGCGCGATCGAAGGCGCGGAAGCGTTCTACAAGGATGTCGGCAAGATCACCATTCGCGTCAACCGCGAGGTGCCGGGCCATGTCGCCAATCGCCTGCAAGCGGCCTTGTGGCGCGAGGCACTGCATCTGGTCAAATCAGGCGTCGCCAGTGTCGAGGATGTCGATACGGCGGTCTGGGCCGGACCGGGCATGCGCTGGGCGGTGATGGGGCCGACCATGCTGTTCCATCTGGGAGCAGGTGCGGGCGGCATCGGCGCCTTCTGCGAACGCTACACGCCAAGCTTCAACCGCTGGTGGGATGATCTCGGCACACTGCATCTCGAACCCGGTCTGGCGGCGCAATTGTCGCAAGAGGTTGCGACCCAGGTCGGTGCAGAGACGCCGGCCTCGCTCTCGGCCAAGCGCGACGCTCTCATCATCGCGCTGCAGAAGGCGACGATGAAGCTGCGGTAGATGCCGCAGCGGCAAGGGTTGTTGGTAGGAAAGGTATTCGCTGGAGGTTGACGTGGATGCGCTTGCCTCTTTGATGACAACGTCACGACCGGGTGCTGCAATGGCGGGGGCGGCAGCGGCAGCGGACGCGCCGCCATCCAATCTTTCACCGGCAAGCTTCGAGGCTTTCGGCGAAGCGGCGGCGAAGGTGCTGGCCTCGGACTTCCACGATTATCTGCTGCGCGCAGTGGCGAGTCTGGTTCCCCATGACCTCTTATCGATGATCCGCTATTCACGCATCGCTGCCCCCGATTTCTTCGCTTGCCAGGGCCTGGCACCGGCTTTCGTCACGCTCTACAACCGCGAGCTCTACCGCTACGACCCTTATTATCGCTATTGGAAAGAAGGTGGGCGGCCCGGTGTGCAGCCGATGTCGCGGGTGCTGGAACCGAAACTGCGCGACCGCTATGTGAACGCGATCCTGGCCGAGGCGAATATCACCGATGAAGTCAGCATCCTTCTGCAGCCGATCGGCAGTTGCTGTCTCGCCCTCTTTATCGATCGCTGCGGCGGCAAGTTCAGCAAGAACGAGATCGCCGGGTTGGAGGCAGTTTATCCGCTGGTCGCAGGCCTGCAGGAGGCGCATGTCACCTCATTGCGTTCGGGCATGTGGTCGGAGGACGACGATCTCAGCAGCACGCTGCCTTCGGCCCGGCCCATGCGTATCCTCGACCGCGCGGGCCGCGAGGTCTTCCAGAATCGTGCCTGGCAAATGCTGAAGGAACGCGAGGGCGGCAACCTGAATGGGGCGCTCGCGCATCTGCCGCAAAGCGGGCCAGGCCAGGCGATTATGCCGGATGATCTCATCCTGCACCGCGCCGCCTTGCCGGCCGGCTTCGGCCTCGCACCCGGCGGCTGGATCGAGATGGTGGAACCGCAGGGCCGGTCGCCGCGGCGCCCCGATCAGTTCGCAGTTCCCGAGGCACTCGCCGCCCAATTGACGCCACGTGAGATTGAGATCGTGCAGCTGATCTTGCGCGGCTACCCCACCAGTGGCATCGCCGATAAGCTCGGTGTCAGCCGCGGCACAATCAAGAATCACCGGCTGCGGCTTTACGAGAAACTCGACATCACCAGCGAACGGGAAGTGTTTCTGCGCTGCGCGATGTAATCTCGCGCATGCGGGAGAGGCTGCCGTCGCTCCCGGCGGACTGGACAGCGGCGCGGGGCTGTGACACATTTGCCCTAAGCAGATAAATATTATCATTTTATTTCAGATGGTTATATGTTTTCGCCCGATCGACTATGATCCTCGGCGATCCAGCGAGCATCCGCCCTTTCAGCATTTGCACCCGACGAAAACATGATCGCGTGCCCGGTTTTGATGCTGGAACGCGGTCCTGAAACGCCGGCTCTTTCGCGGCACGCAGTGGCGCGGATAAGCTTCCGCTTCGGGTAACCGCGTTTTAGGATGCCAACCGCGCAGCGATGCGCCCAGATTGACCCAATTTTGACCGTGAGACGCTGAATGTTCCTCAGTGTGTTTGAGATCTTCAAGATCGGCATTGGCCCATCTTCCTCCCATACGATGGGGCCGATGACCGCGGCGACCCGTTTCCTCGATCTGCTGAAGCGCCATGTCGTGACAGGGGAAGAGGGGGCGCCGGCGAAGATCAGGGTCACTTTGCACGGCTCGCTCGCCTTCACCGGCAAGGGTCACGCAACCGATCGGGCGGTGGCCTTGGGGCTGCTTGGCTTCCTGCCGGCAACGATCGATCCGACGGTAGCGGAACAGCAGCTTGCGGAACTCGCTGTAGGCAAGGGCCTGCATCATCCCGGCTTGCCGTCGCTCGCTTTCGATCCGGCCTATGACATTGTCTTCGATCTCGGGCCGCCGCTGCCGCTCCATGCCAATGGCATGATCTTCGCCGCACTCGACAAGGCAGGTGCGCCGGTCCTGTCCGAGACCTATTACTCGATCGGCGGCGGTTTCATCGCCACCGAAGAAGAGATCCGGCGCAAGGAACAGGCTCGCAAAGAAGTGGCCGCCGCGGTGGAAGCGGGTGCGTCGCCGGCCGCAGCCATCGCCTCCCAGGTCGCTTATCCTTATCCGTTCGCCTCCGCGGAAGCGATGCTGGAAATGGCGGCCGCCAGCGGGCTCAGCATTGCCGAGATGAAGCGCGCCAATGAGTTGTCGGCGCGACCGGTTGGCGAGCTCGAGGCGGGTCTCGATCAGATCTGGACGGTGATGAATGACTGCATCAGCCGTGGCCTCGAACACCAGGGCGAGCTGCCCGGCGGCCTGCATGTTCGCCGCCGCGCCCATGCCATCCTGAAGCAATTGACCAACGAAAAGGGGCGCAACCTCGCCCAACCGCATGTCTCCTCCGATTGGCTCAGTGTTTATGCAATGGCGGTCAATGAAGAGAATGCCGCCGGTGGCAAGGTGGTGACGGCACCGACCAATGGCGCCGCCGGTGTCGTGCCGGCGGTCATCCGCTACTATCTTGACCATTGCATCGGCGCGCAGGTCTCGCGCCTGCCGGAATTCCTGCTGACCGCGGCGGCGATCGGCGGCCTCATCAAGCACAATGCCTCGATCTCCGGCGCTGAAGCGGGCTGCCAGGGCGAGGTCGGGTCGGCAGCGTCGATGGCGGCGGCGGGACTTTGCGCCGTGCTCGGCGGAACGCCGGCGCAGGTGGAGAATGCGGCCGAGATCGCGCTCGAGCATCATCTCGGCATGACCTGCGATCCCGTTGCCGGGCTGGTGCAGGTGCCCTGCATCGAACGCAACGGCATCGGCGCGATCAAGGCGGTGGCAGCGGCGTCCCTCGCCTTGCGCGGAGACGGATCGCATTTCATGCCGCTCGACAATTGCATCGAGGCGATGCGCCAGACGGGCGAAGAAATGAGCCAGAAGTTCAAGGAAACCAGCCTCGGCGGCCTCGCCGTCAATCTGCCCGAATGCTGAATCCGAGCTGAAGCTCAATCGAAAAAAATACGGCAGCGATCAGCTGCATGATCGCTGCCGTTCGGGTCCCGCCGCGTGCTTGGGAGCAATGGAGAGCGGGGCCGGTCCGCAGTTCTGCGCGGGAAGTTAGATTTCGCGCGCTCAGTTTCCGAGGAAGGATCCCAGGCCGAGGCCGGCGTCACGGGCGAAATCGACCGCCGCGACCTTCTTGCCGCCTTCCGGCTTCACCTTGAAGACTTCGATCTGGCCGCCCTGCGCCGTGATGCGGATGCTCTCGCTACCGATCTCGGTGATCTCGCCGCTCTTGCCCTTGACCGCGCCGAAGGTGCGGAAGCGATGCTTGCGGGAATCGAACAGCTGCACCTTCTTGCCGCTGAAGGTGGTCCAGGCGCCGGGCGCCGGGTTGCAGCCGCGGATCAGGTTGTAGATGGTGTCGACATGGTTGTGCCAGTTGACCTGGATGGCCGGTTCCTTGCACCAGCCTTCGTAGCGCGCAGCTTCTTCATCCTGCACCACTTCCTTGTGCTGGCCTTTGACGACCTGGTCGGCGGCTTCCAGCATCGCCTTTACGCCCTGCGGGAAGAGATGATTGAAATAGACGCTGCCGATGGTGTCGTCCGGGCCGATCGCCACTTCCTTCTGCAACACCACCGGACCTTCATCGAGGCCGTCATTGGGGCGGAAGATGGTGAGGCCGGTCTTCTGCTCACCGAGGATGATCGGCCAGTTGATCGAACTCGGGCCGCGAAAGGCGGGCAGTAGCGACGGGTGATACTGGATGGTGCCATGGGTCGGGATGTTGACGAATTCCTGCGGCGCGAACTGCAGCACATAGGCCATGATGCCGATATCGGCCTTCAGCTTGCGCATCGTCTCCAGCGCTTCCGGGCTTTTCAGTGACGGATACTGGAAGACCAGCAGCTGCCGTTCCTCGGCGGCCACTTTCAGCGGGTCTGGGCGTCCACCGGGCTTCTCCGGGGCGCAGAAGACGCCGACCACTTCGTCATTGCGGTCGAGGAAGGCCTCCAGCACGGCCTTGCCGAAATCCTGTTGTCCGATGATGACCACGCGCATGTTTGTTATCCCTTGCAAGTATCGCCGAGGCAAACGGGAGCCTTCGCGTATCCGCCTCTCGAGATACGGCGCGCTTTAACTTGATGGTGGAAAATCGGGGCCCGCTTTGACGGGACGGGCCCCGATCATCTTGTCAGGCCGGGCTCAGTTGCTCAGGTTGAGCCAGACGACCTTCGGTTCAGTGAAATTCTCGATCGCGGCATCGCCATGTTCGCGGCCGAAGCCGGAATCCCGCGCGCCACCCCAGGGCAGGCGCACATCGGTCGGACCATAAGTGTTGATCCAGACCGTGCCGGCCTTGACCTTCTTCGCGAAGTTGTGGACACGCCCGATATCGCGGCTCCAGACACCGGCGGCAAGGCTGTAGACCGTGCCGTTGGCGAGGCGCAGCGCTTCTTCGTCATCCTTGAACTTGATGACGCTGACGACAGGGCCGAAGATCTCTTCCTGCGAGATCCGCATCTCATGTTCGACATTAGCGAAGACGGTGGGGGCAACGAAATAACCCTTGTCACCAACCCGCTTGCCGCCGGTCACCAATGAGGCGCCTTCCTTGACGCCGACATCGATATAGCCGAGGACGCGGTTCATCTGGGTCACCGAGACGATCGGCCCCATCGAGGTGCCGCTCTCCTGCGGATTGCCGATGCGCACTTTCGAGGCGCGCTCGGCGAGGCGGGCGACCACCTCGTCATAGACGCTCTCATGGGCGAGAACGCGCGAACCCGCCGAACAGACCTGGCCGGTATTGAAGAAGATGCCGGAACTGGCGGCCTTGGTGGCGGCGTCGAGATCGGCATCGCCGAAGATGACATTGGCCGATTTGCCACCGAGCTCCAGCGTGACACGCTTCAGGTTGCCGGCGGAGCCGCGCAGGATTTCGCGGCCAACCACCGGCGAACCGGTGAAGGTCACCTTGTCGACATCCGGATGATTGACGAGGGCATTGCCGACCGTCTTGCCGAAGCCCGGGATGACGTTGAGCACGCCGGCGGGGAGGCCCGCTTCCAGCGCCAGCTCGCCGACACGCAAAGCCGTCAGCGGCGTGATCTCGGCCGGCTTCAGCACCACGGTGCAGCCGCAGGCAAGGGCCGGGGCAATCTTCCACATGCCGATCATCAGCGGGAAGTTCCACGGGATGATGGCGGCAACGACGCCGAGCGCCT
>DATMUQ010000300.1:0-3051 GCA_035563795.1 Terriglobales bacterium
AACCCACACCCCGCTCGCCCTCGATCGGCACGCCGGAGCCGATCAGCGCATCGATATCCCGGTAGATGGTGCGGACCGAGACCTCGAGGCGATCGGCGATCGCCTGCGCCGTCCGGAGGCGTCGCCCCCGGAGCAATTGCACGATTTCAAACAGACGATCCGCACGCCGCATGATGCTACTCCCCGCTCAGCCGGTTTTGTTTGGGATAGGTATTTATCCGGCAGTCACGATCGGATGGTGTTTGACCTCGACCGAGGTCGTGTCGATCATCGAACAGAAGACTTCCGCCTGGGACATGGTGTGGAACACCCGCCCGGCCGCCTGGGCCGAAGCTTCGTCCCGCCATTCGGCGATGTCCAGCCATTCATCCTGCCCGGTCTTCACCAGCCGCCGGCCGAGGAACCCCGGCAAGGCGATCAGGGCGCCGTTGGAGGCTTCGGCCGCCGCCAGGAAGTGCTCCTCGGCCACGTCTTCCGCCAGCTTGAACTTGACCATTTCCGGGACCTGGCCGGTGGTGATCGTCACCGTTGCGCGGGCGGGTCCCTGGTACAACACGATCTGTGTCATCTCCGTCCTTCCTCTTTTTCGCATGAGAACAGAAGGAGAATACCAAACCCCAACTGACACCGTTGTGTCAGTTGCTGTCAGGCGGCGCGACGCTCTTGAAAAGAAAAGCGGAGCCGCTGATCGCGGGCTCCGCTTTTACTTTAAAAGTCGATATCGAGATATCGGCTATAACTTTATGATTTTAAATTAAAATTTATTACCGCGCGGGAAACCGTTCGGCGGCAGGCGGCCGGCCTGGGCGCGTTCGCCAATCCAGTCCTTGATATTGGTCTCGAACCGCTGGCCGGTGCCATGGCGCCAGCTCAGGCCTTCTGACTTCTTGAAAGCCCGGGCATCGCTGATGCCACCATCCTTGTACTTCTGCAGCGCGACACCGCGGCCCCGGCTCATCTCCGGCACATCCTTGAGCGGGAAGATCAGCAGCTTGCGGTTCTCGCCGATAGTGGCCAGCATGTCGGCATTGTCCGGCACGGTGACACAGAGCGCCGCCTCACCGCCTTCGCCCAGCACCAGCACCTGCTTGCCGGCCTTGGTCTGGGCCACAATGTCGTCCGAGGGCACGATGAAGCCGCGGCCGTCATGGGCGGCGACCAGCAGCTTGGTGCTGGGCCGGTGGATCATCACATCGACGATATCTTGGTCATTGCCGAGATCGATCATCAGGCGAATGGGCTCGCCATGGCCACGGCCGCCCGGCAGCTTGTCGACGCCCAATGTGTAAAATTTCCCATTGGTGCCGAAGACCACCAGCTTGTCGGTGGTCTCGCACTGGATATGGAATTTGGAGCGATCGCCTTCCTTGAACTTGATCTCGGCGCTGTCCTCGACATGGCCCTTCATGGCGCGGATCCAGCCCTTGGCCGAGCAGATCACGGTCACCGGCTCGCGCTCGACCATCGCCTCCAGGGGGATGATCATGGCGCTGGGGGCGTCGTCGAACTGGGTCCGGCGGCGGCCAAGCTCGGTCTTCGGACCGTAGCTCTTCTTCAGCTCGCCGATCTCGTCGGAGATGCGCGACCATTGCAGCCCCTCTTCATTGACGAGCTGGGTGAGTTCCTTCTTCTCCTGGCTGAGCTTCTTGTGCTCGCCCTTGATCTCGACCTCTTCCAGCTTGCGCAAGCTCTTGAGGCGCATATTGAGGATCGATTCCGCCTGCAGGTCGGAGAGATCCCACTTCTTCATCATGACCGGCTTCGGCTCATCCTCATGGCGGATGATGCGGATGACCTCGTCGATGTTGAGATAGGCGACCAGATAGCCTTCGAGGATCTCCAGGCGCCGGTCGATCTCACCCAGGCGGAACTTGCTGCGACGGATCAGCACTTCGCGGCGGTGATCGAGGAAGGCCTTGAGGACTTCCGGCAGCGACATCACCCGCGGCGTCTGGCTGGCATCCAGCAGGTTCATATTGAGGCTGAAGCGGGTCTCGAAATCGCTCTGGCGGAACAATTGCTCCATCAGATGTGTCGGCTCGACATTGCGGCTCTTCGGCTCCAGCACGATGCGGACATCGGTGGTGCTCTCGTCGCGGATGTCTTCCAGGAAGGGCAGCTTCTTGGTGATGAGGAGATCGGCGACCTTCTCGATCAGCTTCGATTTCGCCACCTGATAGGGAATCTCGGTGACGACGATCTGCCAGCCGCCGCCCTTCAGCTCTTCCTTTTCCCAACGCGCACGGACGCGGAACGAGCCGCGGCCGGTGCGATAGGCCTCAACCATGGTCTCTCGGTTTTCGCAGATGATGCCGCCGGTCGGGAAATCCGGCCCCGGCATCAGGCTGACCAGCTTCTCGAGGGTCGCATTGGGCGACTTGATCATGTGCTGCAGCGCGTCGCAGATTTCCGCCACGTTATGCGGCGGAACACTGGTCGCCATACCGACGGCGATGCCCTGGGTGCCGTTGGCCAGCAGGTTCGGGAAGGCCGCCGGCAGCACCACCGGCTCAACGGTCTCGCCGTCATAGGTCGGACGGAAGTCGATCGTCTCTTCAGCGATGCCGTCCAGCATCAAGGCAGCGGCCTCGGTCAGCCGCGCCTCGGTATATCGCATGGCGGCGGCGTTATCGCCGTCGATATTGCCGAAATTGCCCTGGCCGTCGACCATCGGATAACGCTGGGCGAAATCCTGCGCCATGCGCACGAGGGCGTCATAGATCGACTGGTCGCCATGGGGGTGATACTGACCGATGACGTCGCCGACCACGCGGGCGGATTTCTTATAGCCCTGGCCGGGCTCGAGGCGGAGCTGCCGCATGGCATAGAGCACACGGCGATGCACCGGCTTCAACCCGTCGCGCACATCCGGCAGCGAGCGGGACATGATGGTGGAGAGCGCATAAGAGAGATAACGTTCGCCCAGCGCCTCGGCCATATCGACGATACGGATCTCGCCCTTGGGCGGTTCCGGCGGCTGCTGTGCGGTTGCCTTCTTGGCCATGCCTATTCCTTCAATCCAACAATCCGGCCCGGTCGATGGGCCGGCAG
>DATMUQ010000301.1:0-8226 GCA_035563795.1 Terriglobales bacterium
GCGCGCCAATCGCAAACCAGCCTCCCGCTGCCTGGTCCTTGCTGCCCGGACATCTGATCGCCCAGTATATGTCGCCCGGGTGCCTTGCACCGGCGGCCATCATGCAGATCGGGGTTCATCATGCGCAGCGGTCGAAAGACACCGAAATCCAGCCTGAAGGAAGATGCCGGCCTGACCGGTCGCTCCCGCCAGGCCCTCACAGCGGAGCCGGCCACGGCCAACCCCGCCGTCCAGCCGTTGGGCCAGTTCCCCCGCATCCGCCTGCGCCGCAACCGGGCAGTCGAGTGGTCGCGCCGGATGGTGGCGGAAAACCGCCTCGCGCCACAGGACTTCATCCTGCCAGTCTTCATCAAGGAAGGCGGCGCCAAGCGCGAAGCCATTCCGGCGATGCCAGGGGTTTATCGCCATACCATTCCCTCGCTGATCGAACTGGCCACCCGGGCGGCTGAGCTCGGCATCCCTGCCCTCGCCTTGTTCCCAGTGGTTCCGCTGGAGCGTAAATCGGCTGCCGCCGAGGAAGCCTTCCGTGCCGATAACCTGTGCAACCGGGCGGTCGCCGCGCTGAAGAAGGCGGTGCCGGAAATCGGCCTCGTCTGCGATGTGGCGCTCGATCCCTATACCGATCATGGCCATGACGGGTTGATGCAGGATGGCGTCATCGTCAATGACGAGACGGTGGAAGTGCTGATCCGCCAGGCGCTCGCGCAAGCAGACGCCGGCGTCGATATCGTTGCGCCGTCGGATATGATGGATGGCCGCGTCGGCCGCATCCGTGATGCGCTGGATGCCGCCGGCTATCAGCGCGTCCAGATCATGTCCTATGCGGCGAAATACGCGTCAGGTTTCTACGGCCCGTTCCGCGAGGCAGTCGGTTCCAAATCGGCCCTCGGCAAGGGCGACAAGCGGACCTATCAGATGGACCCCGCCAATGGTGATGAGGCGATCCGCGAATGTGCCCTCGATGTTGCTGAGGGTGCGGATATGCTGATGGTCAAGCCCGGCCTGCCCTATCTCGATATCCTCTACCGTGTGAAGCAGGAATTCCGCATGCCGGTCTTCGCCTATCAGGTGAGCGGCGAATATTCCATGGTCAAGGCCGCCGCCGCCAATGGCTGGCTCGACAATAACCGCGTGGTGCTGGAAAGCCTGCTCTGCTTCAAGCGCGCCGGGGCCGACGGCATCCTCACCTATTCAGCGATCGAAGCCGCCGAGCTGCTCAGCGAGTAGTCAACGGATCGCCATTATCCGGCGAGGCGCTCGAGAAACCGGGCGATCGCCATGTCGTGCCATGGCCGATCGAGGCCGCCGGCATGGAAGCCGACATGGCCGCCCGAACGTGGCATGACCAAGTGCAGCCGGCGATTGGCGGCGACATCGACATCGCGATACATCCGTGCCGGTATCCAGGGATCGTTGGCCGCATGGATCAGCAAGGTCGGTCGGCGGATTTGCGCCAGGAACTGGTTGGAAGAGCTTTGCCGGTAATAATCGGCGGCATCGGCAAAGCCATTGGCCCGCGCCACCACCCGGTCATCGAAATCGATGATGCGGGTAATGTCGGCCGGGCTCGGCCGCTCGACCTTCATCTCCCGCAGCAGGAAATCGTGATAGCGGCGATTGCGCCACTTGCTGATCTGCCGCTGCATGAGCGCGAGATCAATCGGCGCCGAGATACTGACGGCGCCTAATACCGGCGCCAAGGGCCCCCGTTCCCCGAGGTATTTCAGCACCATGTTGGCGCCGAGCGAGAAACCCACCAGCACAACGCCATTGCCTGCCAGCCGGCCATCCAACTGCCCGATCACCCGGTGCAGGTCATCGCTGCGGCCGGCGTGATAGAAGGCCCGGGTGCGGCCGCGGCTCGGCCCTGCACCACGTAAATTCAATCGCAGGACCGGATAGCCTGCCTGCAGCAGGTGATGAGCTGTCACCCGGACATAGCTGCTGTCCATGCTGCCGGTCAGGCCGTGGACCAGGATCACCAACGGCCGCGGTCGCGCCGCTTCCTGCGGCTGGTGAAACTCTGCGAGCAGCGCATCGCCCGTACCGTCGGCCATGTCGAAGGCGATCGCCATGCCGGGCCAGGCCTGCAGGGAGACCGCAGGCGGCCGTAGCGTATTCCGCAGTGTCTGCAGATCGCCGCCGAACCAGGGAAATTTGGGAATGAAGGTGGGTAATTGCCCGAAGAAACCGTTCAGGCCGTCTTGCTCAACCATCCACTAACGATATCGATCTGGTCGCCCGCCATCAAGGCTGGCGCATGTCCCACTCCCGCGAAAGTGATGAGCTTGGCCTTCGGGCCACGCTCTGTCATTTCCTGTGCCGTCTCAGCGGAGAGGATGTCCGATTCAGCCCCGCGCAACACCAGGACGGGACAGGCGATCTGATCCCACAGCGACCAGATATGAACATCGGCAATGGCACGTTTGACGTTCTCGGCGATCGCCGGATCGTAGGCGAGGCTGAGATTGCCGCCATCGACCTGACGCTGGCTGTGCAGGGCCATATGCTGCCATTGCGCGTCGGTCAAAGGACCGAAGGGCGCGTGGATCTTGCGCAGATGCTTCTCCAGCGCTTCAGTCGAGGAGAAGCGGTAGTCGAGGCCGACATAATCGGAGATACGCTGCAGCGAGGCCTTGCTGATCACCGGCCCGATATCGTTCAGCACCAGCCGGCGGATCGGGCTCTTCGGCAGGGCTGCCAGCGACATGCCGATCAGCCCGCCCATCGAGGTGCCGATCCAGTCGACCTCCTCGACATCAAGCCGCGCGATCAGCGCCGTCATATCGGCGAGATATTGCGGATAGCCGTAATTGTTGGGATCGGTCAGCCAGTCGCTCTGGCCCCGGCCGGCGATGTCGGCGCAGATGACGCGGGTGATCGGCCCGCCCCCCGTGACCAGTGCCTCGGCCAGGAAATCAAAGTCGCGGCTGTTTCGGGTCAGGCCATGAACGCAGATGGCGGTCCGGCCGGACGTCCCCGATGGCGCGCGCCAATCGAGATAATGGACGGCATGAAAGCCTAGCGGATCGAGGCCGAGGAACTGGTCGGGTTGCGGTTCAATCATCGGTTCAACGCTGCATCGACAAAGGTGCGTCATGCACCGTCACCAGCGTCTCCGGATGGAAACCATTGAAATGGGTCGCCAGCGCATGCGAATAGGCGCCGACCCGGTCGATCTCGATCCAGTCGCCCTCCTCCGCATCTGCCGGCAGCGAGAAGGTCGATGGCAGGACGTCGAGTGAATCGCAGGTCGGTCCGTTGAGGACGAATTCCTGCATCTCGGCGGAGGGTTCACCCTTGAGGCGGATCAGACGCGCCGGCAGGCGGATGCCGGCATCGACCATTTCCGACAGCGAGCCATAGACGCCGTCATTGATGTAGAGCTGGTCGTTCTTGCGCAGCTGCACCTGGACCACCAGCGACACGGCATGGGCCACCAGCGCGCGGCCAGGCTCGCACATCAGCACGCAATCACGGCGCAGGCCGAGTTCCTTCACGCCGGCTTCGATCTCGTGAATGAAATCTTCCAAAGGCGGCATATTGGTGCCGATATATTCAGCGGGGAAACCGCCGCCGACATCGAGGCCGGCGATATCGACCTTGGCCTTGGCGACAGTCTCGCCCACCAGTTTCAGCGCCTCGCGATAGGCGCCGGGCACCAGGCATTGCGAGCCGACATGGAAAGCGACACCGACCTGGCAGCCCCGTGATTTCGCTTCACGCAGCATGGCCGCTGCTTCATCGGTGTCAGCACCGAATTTCGCCGCCAGGTGATAGAGCGTGCCTTCGACCGGCGGCGTCTTGATGCGCACGAAAATGGTGACGCCTTCGCCACCATCAGTTTCATCGAGGATCTTTTCCAATTCGCGCGGATGGTCGATCACATAGGTGTCGACATTGTAGACGCGCGAGGCGGTGCCGATCACGGCCCGGGTCTTCACCGGATGCATGAAATAGCAGCCGGCATCGGGAAGACTCTCCCGCACCTGGGCGATCTCCGGCAGCGAGGCCGTGTCGAAATGCCGGATGCCGGCGCGGTAGAGCGCGCGGACGATCTCCGGATGCGGATTGCATTTCAGCGCATAGAGCACGCGGCCGGGAAACTGGCTGACGAAGCGCTTGGCGCTTTCGGCGATGATCTCCGGCCGCAAGCAATAGACCGGATAGCTCGGCGTCAGAGCCTCAACCATGGCGCGAACGGTGGGAAATTCCTTGACCATCTAACTAGACCTCCGTTTTCGCGACGGGACGATGCGACCGAGCGCGAGACAAAGATACCGGTAAACGGCGGAACAGCTGCACCTTCTGATTTGGCTTTTAGCGGATCGGGATTTGCTTGTCACCCCATGGCGAAACCGGTCTCGCCGGCCCGGTCGCTTTCCTGGTAGCGCTGGCAGCAAGCTTCATAGACCTGTCATCTAGCGCTAATCTGCGAGCCCCTCAGGGGCGGGCCGGACGCCGGATTGCCAGCCCGGGCAGCACGGGACTATGCTGTCCCGATGCAGCAGAAATCCCCTCCCCATTCCGCCGCCGACGCCCATGATCACGCGCATGGCCACGACCATGATCATGACACCGGCGCCCTTTCGCCGATCGCGCTCAGGGTCCGCGCCCTGGAGACCGTCCTGACCGAAAAGGGCTATGTCGACCCGGCCTCGATCGATGCCATCGTCGAGACCTACGAAACGCGGGTCGGCCCTCGCAACGGCGCTCGGGTGGTTGCCAGAGCCTGGAGCGACCCGGCCTATCTGTGGCGGCTGCGGGAAAACGCCACGGCGGCGATCGCCGAGCTGGGCTTCACCGGCCGCCAGGGCGAACACATGGTGGTGGTGGAAAACACCCCTCAGCAGCATAACCTGGTCGTCTGCACGCTCTGCTCCTGCTATCCCTGGTCAGTGCTGGGATTGCCGCCGGTCTGGTACAAATCGGCCCCTTTCCGCGCCAAGGCAGTGATCGATCCACGCGGTGTTCTGGCCGATTTCGGCGTGACCTTGCCGGCGGAAACCAAGGTCCGCGTCTGGGATTCGACGGCCGAGCTGCGCTATCTCGTCCTGCCCAGCCGACCGACCGGCACGGCAGGCTGGAGCGAAGAGAAACTGGCCGATCTGGTGACCCGGGATTCGATGATCGGCACCGGCCTCGCTCTGGCACCTGCAGCAGTCGCGAAAGGCGCATCGGCATGAACGGGGCCCAGGATCTCGGCGGCATGATGGGCTTCGGCCCGGTCGTGCCGGAAGCGAATGAGCCGATCTTTCACGGCGCCTGGGAAAAACGTGCGCTTGGTTTGACCTTGTGCTGCGGCGCGCTCGGCGAATGGAATATCGATATCAGCCGCCATGCGCGCGAGAGCCTGCATCCGGCCGATTATCTCTCCTCGAGCTATTACGAGATCTGGACCAAGGGGCTGATCAAGCTGCTGCAGGCCCGGCAACTGGTCACCGAAGCAGAGCTCGCCGCCGGCCATAGCCAGCAGCCGGCGCGGCAAACCAATCGCCCGCCCTTGAAGCCTGCCGATGTCGATGCTGCCCTGAAACGCGGCGGCCCTTGCGACCGGACGATCGATCGCCCGGCTACCTTCTCGGTTGGAGACCAGGTCCGCACCAAGAACATCAATCCGACCGGCCATACCCGCCTGCCGCGTTATGCCCGGAGCAAGGTTGGAAAGATCGAGCGGGTCCGGGGTGGCTATGTCTTCCCGGACACCAACGGCCATGCCGCCGGCGAGAATCCGCAATGGGTCTATAGCGTGGTGTTCGATGGCCGGGAGCTGTGGGGACAGGATGCCGATCCGTCCCTGAGCGTGGCGATCGATTGCTGGGAGCCTTATCTTGAGCGCCTGTGAGACGGGTGCTGCTGCCGATCGCCTGCTGGAAATCCTGCCTGCCATCCCACGTGACGCGAATGGCCCGGTCTTTGCCGAACCTTGGCAGGCCCAGGCCTTTGCCATGACTGTGGCCCTCTATGAACGCGGCCTGTTCACCTGGCCGGAATGGGCGGCGGCGCTCTCCCAGGCTATCAAGGACGCGCAGTCACATGGTGATGCCGATCTCGGCGATACCTATTACGAGCACTGGCTGACAGCGCTGGAATCACTGATTGCGGTGAAGGGTGTGGCCACGGCGGCGACGTTGCAGGCGACCGCTGCCGCCTGGGACCGGGCGGCGCGCGCGACACCGCATGGCCTGCCAATTGAACTCCGCAACGATCCTCACCATAAAGATCAATAAGATCCGAAACCACGCGCGAGGCTGAGGCCAGATGGATCAGGCGGGGAACCACCATGCCGGCGTACAAGGCCCGCTTTCCGGCCTGCTGATCATCGATCTGACACGGGTCCTGGCCGGACCCTTCTGCACCATGTTGCTCTCCGATCTGGGGGCGCGGGTGATCAAGGTAGAGACGCCCGGCAGCGGCGACGATTCCCGTGGCTATGGCCCGTTCGTCGATGGCCGCTCCGGCTATTTCATCGCCCAGAACCGTGGCAAGGAATCGATCGCGCTCAATCTGAAGAAGTCCGGCGATGTCGCTATCCTGCACCGGCTGCTGAAGCGTGCCGATGTCATCGCCGAGAATTTCCGCCCCGGCACCATGGCGCGGCTCGGCCTCGGCTGGGAGGCGCTGCATGAGCGTTACCCCCGGCTGATCTATGCAGCGACATCGGGCTTCGGCCAGACCGGGCCTTATGCCCAGCGCCCGGCCTATGACATCATCGCCCAGGCGATGGGCGGCATCATGAGCGTCACCGGTCACGAAGGTGGCCCGACCACCCGTGTCGGCAGCTCGATCGGCGATATCGGCGCCGGCCTCTTCACCGCCATCGGCATCCTCTCGGCCCTGCACCACCGGCACCTCACCGGCGAGGGCATGATGATCGACGTCGCCATGCTCGATTGCCAGATCGCCATGCTGGAGAACAGCTTGATGCGCTATATCGCAAGCGGCCAGCCACCGAAGCCGATCGGTTCACGCCATCCGTCGATCGCACCTTTCGAGCCCTATCGTGCCGCCGACCGCGAGATCGTCATCGCCTGCGGCAATGACCAGTTGTTCCGGCAGTTCTGCGCGGCGATTGGCGCGTCTCACCTGGCCGAAGACCAGCGCTTCTGCACCAATGCCTTGCGCGCGGCGAACGTGATCGAGATGAAGGCCGCGATCGAGGCGATCCTGGCGAAGCATCCAGGCGATTACTGGTTGGAACTGCTACACGCCGCGGATATACCCTGCGCGCCGATCAATAACGTCGCCCAGGCCGCCAGCGATCCGCAGGTTCTGGCGCGCAATATGATCCTGCCGCTCGACGATCCCAGGGCGCCGCATCTCAAGGTGGCAGGCCTGCCGATCAAGATGTCGGCCTATCCCGAGGCAGCGAGCCGGCCGGCGGCACCGGATCTCGATGCCGATCGCGCCCGATTGTTGGCGGAATTTGAAGAGTGACGGGCCGCAATGACTGAAGCTGTCGAAACCACCGCCGCCATGCGGCAGCGGATATCACCACGCCGCAGCTGGGGGCGTCGGCTTGGCCTTGCAGTCGCCGTACTGATCCTGATGATCCTGATTGCAGCCGGTGGCGGTTTCCTCTGGCTGCGCACCTCCCTGCCCCAGCTCGACGGTACGATTGCTTTGACCGCACCAGGATTGCAACATCCGGTCTCGATCGATCGCGACGAACAGGGTTTCGTCGCCATCAAGGCCGAGGACGATAACGATGCGGCCTTCGCACTCGGCTTTGCCCATGCCCAAGACCGTCTCTTCCAAATGGACAGCATGCGCCGGCTTGGCAGTGGGCGGCTCTCGGAAATTATCGGGGCCGCGACGCTCCCTTCCGATAAGCGGATGCGGGTGCTGGGGCTGCACCATCAGGCGGAGGATGAATATGCCGAGGCCAGTCCGGTCCTGAAAGCCCGGCTCGACGCCTACGCTGCCGGCGTCAATGCCTTCATCGCTCAGCATCGCGGTGCGCTGCCGCCGGAATTCGTCCTGTTGAACTACCGCCCGGAAGCCTGGAGCGGTGTCGACAGCCTGGTCTGGGGCCGGCTGATGGCGCTGCAGCTCAGCTATAACAGCGCCGGCGAAATTCTCGATGCCAGGATGAAAGCTGTTTTGCCCGCCGAGCTCTACCAGGTGCTGACTCAGCGCGGCATCGCCTCGACCGCAATCGACGGCCCGGCCGGCACCGATCATGCGTCCAACAACTGGGTGGTCGCCGGGTCCCGCACCGCCTCC